>JALRDI010000354.1 GCA_023257035.1 Ilumatobacteraceae bacterium
CGTCGATCCCCGAGGTTGCTGTCATCGCGCAGCGAGCACTGACCGAAGAGACATTTCACCGTTCACACTCGACACTGTTGCTGCAACGCTCTCTCAGCGGCTCTGCTGATGCGAAGAGTCGCTTAGTTGTCGCAATGGAGATGTTGCTACCGCAGTCGATGGCCATCTGGTCACCAGTCGCAGGCGAGGCAGAAGCAGTCGGCCAAGGTGTTGTCACTCAGGCATCAGCAGAAGCAGCCTTGGCATATGTTGATGCGGTGAAGGCCGACCTAGCTGGTTGGGGAGTCGATGTGAATTGGAACGTTGACGAAGCGCCGGAAGATGATCGTTTATTGCGCGCTGAAGGATTCAATGACTTCCAAGCATCGTTGAACCTCGTACTTGATCTTGATCCAAATGCGGAGTGGTAGGCGTCGATATGGCCGCAGACATGCACTGTGTGACTGCCCACTCTCATAGGCCATTCGCCGGCACCCTTCTACATGCAGCAGCTTGGACAACGATCCGAGTAATGCTGGCGTGATAGAGCCCCTCGTCAACTCAACTAGGTTTGCAGGTGACTACATAAACCACTAGGGGGAACGTTATGAAAGTTATGTTTGAGGGCCGCTATAGCGCAGCGGCATGGGCCGGAGTAAACGAATCTGCGAGCGCCCGAATGGCCGCCACAGCTCAGTTGGCGGAATCGGTTGGTGGAACGATGGAAGCGATGTACTGGTGCCCCGGAGATGAGTCGGATTTCGTACTTATCGTTTCAGGCATCGATGCTCAAGGCGTTATGGCAATCAAGAAGGTAGTCGGCGCATCAGGTGCTCTTCTCTCTTCTCGGGCGCGCGTTCTTCTCGACGCTGATGAGTTTGACGCTGCGCAACCAGGTTCTTACTCCGCTCCTAACGGATAGTGGTGTACGCGCCGTTCTCAAACCTCGGCCAAGGTTGTAGAACGTCCTAAGTAACGCTGGCTTCAAAAGCCTCATCAGAGTTACACTGCCGGCAGGAAGCAGGAGTCACATATGACAAGCTTGTCCACAGTTGAGTTGACCTTTGACGGGGCGATGGCCGAGGTGGTCATGCAGCGTCCCGAGGTATTGAACAGCCTCGATGAATCTGCGGTTGCTGATCTTTCTGCGGCGCTCGATCAAGCCGTTGAGCAGGGTGCTCGAGGGTTGCTCCTTCGAGGTGATGGCCGCGGGTTTTCTGCCGGTCGAGATCTCTCGACCGCATCGCCGCTCACCGAAGATGCCTACGCCATTCTCTCGCAGGTATTCAACCCATTGATTGCTCAGTTGCGGAACCTGCCCATTCCAACAGTTGCAGCCGTTCATGGGCCGTGTTTGGGTGTCGGCTTTGGACTCGCCATGGCCTGCGATGTGGTACTTGCGGCCCGTAAGTCCACCCTCGGGTCGCCCTTCGCGAACATCGGCTGTGTACTTGATTCTGGTGGTCACTTAGCTCTGGTTCAGCGAATCGGCTCGCACCGTGCACTCGAGCTCATTTATACAGCGGAGCTCATCAACGGTGAACGTGCTGAGCAGATTGGCCTCGTGAACCGTGTTGTTGATGACGATGCATTGGTTGAAACAGCGCGCAACATGGTGAAGTCGATTTCTCAGGGTCCGACCCAAGCCCTTCTTGAGTCGAAGCAAATCATTGCCAACATCGTTGACCAAGGTGACGGCCTCGCCGAAGTGCTTGAAGCGGAAGCAGCAGCTCAAGGCCGAATGGCAGGAACTCCCGACTACGTCGAAGGCATTACGTCGTTTCTGGAGAAGCGGAAGCCGACATTTAACGGCCCAGCGTGACCTACTTTCGCAACTGCTGAGTGCGTCCTCGGAAAATGGCGACAGGATCGTCGTTTCCGTCAGTGACGGTGATCGTCCAACGCGCTTGACGGCCAGATGCGTACTGGCAGGTTGCAGTTGCTCGTACGGTGTCGTTCATTTCGACAGGTTTCAGCCAGTCGATATGTGCCGACGATGCCAGTGCGGTGCCGTCCTCGATTGAGCTTGCGAGTGACATCGCAACATCGGCAATCATGAAGATGTATGCGCCGTGACCAATGTTGTAGGCGTTACACATCGACGGCTGCATCGGCATGGAAACAACGGTGCACTCATCACAGGCGCACTCGACAGTGATGTTTCGATCCGCGATAACAGGATCGCTGGCGGCAAGTCCCTTCGCGTGTTCGCTTCGGCTCATGCAGTAAAGCGCTCACCATCAAATCGATCGATGGTGGTGAAATCTTCGACTGGGTTGCGCTTCAGTTTCGTGAGTTGCTTCACCGGGTGCCCGAGCGGAACCATTGCCGCAACAGCATGATGCTCGGGAAGTCCGAGCAGTTTCTGCACTTCAG
>JALRDI010000003.1 GCA_023257035.1 Ilumatobacteraceae bacterium
ACGTGCCTGAATCACTGCGAGACGCTCGTCGCTCATGCGAGCAACGATCACGGTGATGTGACAGGTGCGCTTGCGAATGCGGGTTGCCCTTCCACGAGCACGGGGACGGAACCGACGCAAGGTCGAGCCTTCGTCGGCGAAGCAGGCGATGACATACAACTCTGAGGCGTCTTGCTCGTCGTTGTTGACAGCGTTTGCAACCGCAGAGCGCAGCACCTTTCGAATATCGCGGGCAATTCCACGCTCGGTGAGCATGAGCACTTCATCTGCTGAACGAACATCAAGGCCACGGATCAAGTTGAGAACAACTCGAGCCTTCGATGCTGATGATCGAACGTGGCGAGCGACCGCACGGGTGCCAGAACGCTCCCCTGCGACCATCGCCTTCTCATTGAGCTTCGGACCAGTCATTAGCGACGTGCCCCCTTCTCCTGTCCGGCGTGGAACTTGAAGGTGCGTGTCGGGCTGAACTCACCGAGTTTGTGACCGACCATTGACTCCGTGATGTACACCGGTACGTGCTTACGACCGTCATGAACGGCGATCGTGTGCCCGACCATGTCAGGAATGATGGTGGAGCGACGTGACCAGGTCTTGATGACCTTTCGCTCTCCTGCAGCGTTCTGTGCGTCGACCTTTGCCAACAAGTGACCGTCGACGAACGCTCCTTTCTTAAGACTACGAGACATGTGTTTCTACCTCTCCCCGACTCACCGACGGCCCTTGCCGGTACGACGGCGACGGACGATGAGTTGCTGACTCGACTTGTTCTTGTTGCGGGTACGGCGCTCTGGCTTACCCCATGGTGAAACGGCGGGACGACCACCAGATGTGCGACCCTCACCACCACCGAGTGGGTGGTCGACCGGGTTCATTGCAACACCACGGGTCTGGGGGCGAACGCCCTTCCAGCGGTTACGACCGGCCTTACCGATCTTCACCAGTTCGTGTTCTGAGTTACCAACTTCACCGACCGTTGCACGGCAGTCGATGAGCACACGGCGCATCTCAGTTGACGGCATACGGAGTGTGGCGAAGTCGCCATCTTTTGCAACGAGCTGAACAGCAATACCGGCCGAGCGACCGATCTTGCCACCCTGTCCGGGGCGAAGTTCGACGTTGTGAACAACGGTACCGACTGGGATGTAGCGCAGCGGCATGGCGTTGCCAGGACGAATGTCGGCCCCTTGGCCGCTCATCACGGTGTCACCAACGGTGAGCCCCTTCGGCGCCAAGATGTACGCCTTCTCACCATCGGTGTAATGGATGAGAGCAATACGGCATGTGCGGTTTGGATCGTATTCAATCGCTGCGACGCGACCTGCTACGCCGTCTTTAATGCGACGGAAGTCAACCACGCGGTAACGGCGCTTGTGACCACCACCACGATGGCGTGAGGTCTTGCGACCGTAGTTATTACGACCACCGGACTTGCTCGACGGGGCGAGCAAGGTGCGCTCTGGCGAGCTCTTGGTGATCTCAGAGAAGTCCGAGGACGTCTGGAAACGACGTCCTGGGCTAGTTGGGCGGCGTGAACGAATAGCCATGATGTCCTCAGTTCTCGAACAACGGGATTTCGCCCGCTGCCAGGGTGACGATGGCACGCTTGCTGTCGGGCTTTGAGCCTCGACGGTTGGAATTGCGCACTCGGGTGGACTTGCCCTTCCGGTTGATCGTGTTGACCTTCAGCACCTCAACACCCCAGATTGATTCAACGGCATCGCGAATCTCTGGCTTGCTGGCGCTGCTGGCCACCTTGAAGGTGTACACACCGGATTCCATTGCGGCGTAGCTCTTTTCAGAGACAACCGGGGCGATGATGATGTCGCGTGGATCTTTCATCACTCACCAACACTTTCGCTTGAAGCTGCGGCTGATGGCAGCGTGTCTGACGTGAACACGATGTGGTCATTGCAGAGCACGTCGTAGGCGTTGAGTTCTGGAACTGCGATGAGCTGTACTTCGGGAATATTCCGGAAGCTCATTGCGGCGTTCTCATCACCGGAGCCGAGAACGATCAACACACGGCCTTCGATTCCGAGGGCAGCGAGTGCTTTCACGCCTTCTTTAGTGCTCGGCTGAGCGAATGACCATGAGTCAACGACTGTGACGCGACCCTCATTTGCCCGGTCTGACAAGGCCGAGCGAAGTGCGAGACGAACCATCTTCTTTGGCGTGCGCTGGTTGTACTTGCGTGGCTTAGGGCCGAGAGCGATGCCACCACCACTGAAGTGTGGAGCACGAATCGAACCCTGGCGGGCATTACCGGTGCCCTTCTGGCGATACGGCTTGGCGCCACCACCACGGACTTCGCTACGAGTCTTGGTGCTCTGGGTGCCTGAGCGTCGAGCTGCAAGTTGAGCGGTCACAACTTGGTGCATGACAGGGACGTTTGGCTGCACACCGAAGACGGCGTCGTCGAGTTCGACTGAACCGGCTTCTTTTCCTGCAGCGTTCTTCATTTTCAGGGTTGCCATCTCACGATCCCTTCACTGCGGACTTGACGGCATTGCGAACCTCGATGAGGCCACCATTTGGGCCGGGAACTGATCCCTTTACGAGCATGACTTGACGCTCGGCATCGGCTTCAACAACTTCAAGGTTCTGCGTGGTGACCTGCTCGTGACCCATATGGCCAGCCATCTTGATTCCCTTGATGACTCGTCCTGGGAACGAACCTGCGCCAACAGAACCAGGTGCACGGTGCTTCTTGTGGTTACCGTGGCTGGCTTGCTGACCCTTGAAGTTATGACGCTTCATGGTTCCGGCAAAGCCTTTACCTCGGCTGATACCTGTGACGTCAATACGGTCGCCGACGGCGAACTGATCGACAGTAATTTCTTGTCCAACTTCGAATCCATCGACTGAGTCGAGACGGATTTCGACGAGACGACGACCGGGCTGAACTCCAGCCTTTGCGTAGTGACCGGCGTCTGGTTGGTTGAGTTTGCGGGCATCGCGGTGCCCATAAGTGACCTGCAATGCCGTGTAACCATCACGCTCCGTGGTCTTGATTTGCACCACGCGCATTGGCTCCACACGGAGCACGGTCACGGCGAGCATTCGGTCATCGACCCATTTTTGGGTCATGCCGACTTTCTCGCCGACGATCGCATTGTGTGCCATAACGGCTTCCTTTTGTTGATCGAGCCCCACGGGGCTATCCACACG
>JALRDI010000068.1 GCA_023257035.1 Ilumatobacteraceae bacterium
TTTGCTTGTAGGTCGTAAGATTATCGGTAAGGCCATGGTCTCATTGTGAGAACTGCAGCCGAACACGCAACGGAGGCAGAACTCACTGCTGATATGCGGTTGCTGCTCGAACAGTGGAACCGAATTGAAGAACTTGCCAAGGGGGCGAAGAAACCAACGCTTCTGCACCGTGAACCTGAATTAGCGGTTCGCGTCATTCGCGAGGAGTTCAATGCTGATTACCGCGGCGTGGTCATCGATGATCGGCGTTTGTTTGAAGAAGTTCGAGACTACGTAGCGGCATTCAACCCTGAATTGGCGGACAGGGTTGAGTACTACGATGCTGAAGCCGAGGGGCTGGCGTTATTCGAGCGTCATCATGTGCACGAGCAGGTGCATAAGGCGCTCGACCGCAAGGTATGGCTCCCTTCTGGCGGATCGCTGATTATTGAGCACACCGAGGCGTTGTCTGTCATTGACGTGAACACCGGTAAGAACGTCGGTACGTCAAACCTTGAGGAAACGGTTTTCAATAACAACCTTGAGGCGGCTGAAGAGATTGCGAAGCAGCTTCGCCTACGAGATATTGGCGGGATCATCGTCATCGACTTCATCGATATGGAGGTCAAGGCAAATCGGTCAAAAGTGATCGAAACCTTCCGTGACGCGCTCGCCCGCGATAAGACCAGAACCCAGGTGTTTGACATTTCTGAGCTAGGGCTTGTCGAGATGACGAGGAAGCGGATCGGTGAGGGCTTGTTGACTGAATTCTCAGAAGAATGTCCGAATTGCTCGGGTAGAGGAGTGGTCGTCGACCACTCGTTGCTCGACTGACAAAAATGTTCTGTGATCTAATGAATTTGGCAGTTGGTACTGATGTCTGTACCCGTTAGCATCCGTGAGGCTATGTACGCAGTAATCGCCACAGGCGGTAAGCAAGAAAAAGTCGCCGAAGGCCAACAGGTCACCATCGAGCTCATTGAGGGTGATGAAGGCTCTGAAGTATCATTTGTTCCGGTTCTCGTCGTTGACGGCGACCGTGTGCTCGCTGGGTCGTCGCTGGACAAGGCTGCGGTCAAGGGCCGCATCCTTGGCACCACCAAAGGCCCGAAGGTGAATGGTTTCACCTACAAGCGTCGCACGAATCAGCGCCGTCGCTATGGGCACCGCCAGAACTACAGCGTGGTCGAGATCACGTCGATTACAGCGTGAGATTGAGCGGAGGTTAGGACATGTCAAAAACCAAAGGTGGCGGCTCAACCCGCAACGGTCGTGACTCAAATGCTCAGCGTCTTGGCGTGAAGGTATTTGATGGCACCAAGATCACGGCTGGCACAATCATCATTCGTCAGCGTGGCACCCGCGTGCACCCTGGTAAGAACGTAGGCATCGGTGGCGATGACACGTTGTTCTCACTGGTTGATGGATCAGTGAAGTTTGGTCAGCGCAAGGGCCGCAAGGTCGTTGACGTTAACCCTGTTGCCTGAGGCATCAGATTCCAATTCCGGCGGGCAGTTGTTCAGATTGCCACCCGAGTAGTTCAACCGCCTGACGGCAGGCGTATCTGTCCGTCATTCCACTTACCCAACTCACTGCGGCGAACAGTGCTTCGTCGTTGTTGTGTTTCGTCTCAGAGTTGAGGAGAGCTTCAACAGGTATCAGGGCGGTATGTGTTGCGAAGTGCTCAACAAGAGCCTGCAACATTGAGATCACACTCTTCGCTTGGTGTTGTGAGGCAGGGCGAAGATAGATGTTCTCGTAATTGAATTTTCTGAACTCTGACAGGGCTTCGGCGATGTCGTTTGTCATTCCGATGCGCCCCGACTGTTGAGTGGCCTGCAGCATTGCTCGAACGAATGTGCCTAGTTGCTGGCTTCTCGTGGTTCCGCATCTCGACGAGATGATGGCAGGGAGCATGTCAGCCGTGACGATTCCGGCCGCAACAGCATCTTCGAAATCGTGGCAGACGTACGCAATTCGATCAGCCCATGACACGACCTCTCCCTCTGGGGTGCTTGGCGCAGGACGACTCCACGAATGATTCCTGATGCCATCCAGGGTTTCTTTGCAGAGATTGAGGGGCACGAGCGTCACGTCGGCACCCCACACTGCATGGTCGTAGCCATCGTGAAGAAAAGGCTCAAAGGCATCTTCGCTTGCGTGGCCACCTGGCCCGTGTCCGCAGTCGTGTCCGATCGCAATCGCCTCGGCAAGGTCAACGTTGAGCCCGAGTGGGCCAGCAACTGATCGTGCGATCTGGGCAACCTCAAGGGCGTGAGTTAAGCGCGTCCGTTGATGATCGTCCGGGAACACGAAGACCTGGGTTTTGCCGGCGAGGCGCCGAAACGCCGACGCGTGAAGAATGCGATCTCGGTCACGTTGAAAGCAGGTTCGGAATGGATCAGGTGATTCTTCGACGACTCTGGACCCGGCACCGTGCGCTCGTGTTGCGAGTCGAGCCATTGAGTGATTCTGTCGTTCTTCCAACTCTTTACGTGAAATTACCGAGGGATCTCCGGGCCCTGCCCACGAATCTTCGTGTGCAAATGCAATGCCATCGCGCTGGTGGCCACGCATCGTGGAGGCCCACTTCTCGGCGCGTTCACCGAGTTCGCCTTCCGATGAGAATCCACCTTCAACAGCCATGTCCTCACGATAGGGCAGGTGTGTCGCTAGCGTGCTTGATGTGTCGCAGTTTGTTGATGAGTGCCAACTCAATATTCGAGGGGGTGACGGAGGTGCTGGGTGTGTGTCATTCCGGCGCGAAGGACCCGTCGTCGATGGAGGACCAAATGGTGGCGACGGGGGAAACGGCGGTGATGTCTGGCTGATTGCCGATCACAATGTCGCGTCGCTCCTTCCATTTCGTGACCATCCGCATCGCCGTGCAACTAATGGCGTTCATGGCAAAGGCAAAGATCTTCACGGTAAGCGTGGCACCACGCTGGAGGTGCGAGTACCTGAGGGGACGGTGGTGAAAGATCTCTACACCGGCGAAGTGCTTGCAGAACTCTTCCGTCATGGCGACCGCTGGCTGGGGGCATCGGGAGGTCGCGGTGGCCGAGGTAATGCCCGTTTTCTCTCGAATAAGCGCCGCGCACCGACATTTGCGGAACAGGGTGAACATGGCGAAGAACGCTGGTTGAAACTCGAATTGCAACTCATGGCTGATGTGGCTCTCGTCGGATTTCCGAATGCAGGAAAGAGCACGCTGATCAGCGTGATTTCAGCTGCAAAACCCAAGATCGCGAACTACCCCTTCACGACTTTGGAGCCGAACCTTGGGGTCGTCGCGTTCGATGACGACACCAGTTTCGTCGTTGCAGATATTCCGGGGTTGATTGAGGGAGCGAGCGAAGGTCGGGGCCTTGGTCACCGATTTTTGAGGCATGTCGAGCGCGCCCGGGTGCTGTGTCTACTCATTGACCTTGCGCCTGCTGACGGCATGAGCCCTCTACAGCAAGAGGAAACCTTGCTACACGAACTTGGCCAATATCGCCCTGATCTACTTGAACGTCCTCGGATTGTTGCCGGCACGAAGGCCGACATGGTCTCGGCCGAGGTGGTTGAGGAGTTTGGCGACCGGTTGGTAATTTCTTCGATTACGCAATCGGGTGTCCGAGACCTTGTTGGGCAGATGGCATCGGTCGTTCACGAGTCGCGTTCGGTAGAGCCCGACCACGATGGAGTTGTTGTGCTGAGGCCTGAGGTGACCGGGGCAGTTGTTGAGCGCCTAGCTGACAATGAGTTCAGGCTTGTGGGTCGAGAGGTTGAGCGTGTCGTTGCGCTCAATGATGTGACAACTCCTGAGGCATTGGATTGGATTGATTCACGTCTCGAACGCCTCGGAATTTCCAAGATGCTCTCACGTGCGGGGGTTGCCGACGGTGACATTGTCTGGATCGGTGAGTTCAGTTTTGAATATCAGGCAGACGTGTGAGTGTGTCAACATCGGTTGAGCAGATAGTTGTAGGGGCATGAAAGTTGTTGTCAAAATTGGATCATCGTCACTGACGCGTGCCGACGGTCGCATTGATCACAACGCAATTTCGCAACTCTGTGAGGATGTCGCAGGCGTAGTTGCCCAGGGCCATCAGCCGATCGTTGTTTCATCTGGAGCAGTTGCAGCTGGAGTTGGTGCAGTTGGACTTGAGGCTCGCCCGACCGACCTTGAGACACTGCAAGCGGTGTCAGCGGTTGGACAGAGCCGTCTCATGGGGGTGTATGACGATGAGTTAGCGTCCCATGGACTCGTCGGGGCTCAAGTGCTTCTCGACCCCCTCGATTTCGTTCACCGGGGTCAATATCTACATGCTCGCAAAACCCTTGAACGGTTGCTGGCGTTGCGCTGTGTGCCTGTGGTTAACGAGAATGACGCAATTGCAAGTAGCGAGCTGCGATTCGGCGATAACGACCGTATCGCAGCGCTGATTGCGCACAGCCTGAACGCCGACCTTCTTATTCTGTTGACCGATCTCGATGGGCTGTACACATCCGATCCCCGGGTGTCGAGTGACGCAACGCTTGTTGAGACCGTGTCCGCTGATGATCCGTTGCTCTCCATTCAGGCCTCAACGTCGAAAAGCGGAGTTGGGTCTGGTGGGATGGCGTCGAAATTGGTGGCCGCCCGTATTGCCTCATGGTCGGGTGTGAGAACCGTTATCGCGAATGCTCAACAGCGTGGTGCGGTGTCAGCAATTGTGAGCGGTGAACGGATTGGTACAACGTTTGAAGCGCACCATCGGACGCTGACAGCACGTAAGTTGTGGATCGCGTTCGCCGCTGAAACGGCTGGCCGCATCGTTGTTGATGATGGGGCGCGGGTAGCACTGACCACTAAGAACACGAGCCTGCTCCCTGCTGGGGTGACAGGTGTCGAGGGAGCGTTTGTGGCAGGAGCAACGGTCGAAATTGTCGGCGCTGACGGTGCAGTGTTTGCGCGCGGAATGTCGGCGTTATCAGCTGCTGAACTGCTCGATGTCGAGGGGAAGCAGACATCTGCACTTCCGCAAGGTATGCATCACGAAGTCGTTCATCGTGATGACCTAGTCGTGCTTCCTGAGTGAACTAGTGAGTCAGCGTTCGCAGGCTGCGAAGGTCGACTCGACCGATCAGAGTGCAACCCACATAGATGACGAGCAGCACTGCTGACATCGCAACTGAGCCGAGTATTCCCGGAATCCCAGTCCATAAGTGTGCGTCAATTGCAGACACGAGCCCCCATACGCAAGTACCTGCAACTGCGGCAGAAAGCCCAATGACGATTGTCTCTCGACTGAGGGCAGAGATACTGAGATCCTGTGAATATCGTCGGCGAAGCACCCAAATGCTGATCAAAGCTGAGATGAGATATGCGACCCCTAGGGAGAGTCCGAGCCCGAACACCCCGAGCGGACCAACGAATGCAATCGCAAAGATGACGTTCAGAGCGTTCTCGAACACATTCAGCATGAACGGCGTCTTGGTGTCACCATGGGCGTAGAACCCTCGCAAGGTGAACAAATAGACGGAAAATCCGGTGAGCCCAACAGCGAGCCCGACGAGCGCATCACCCGTGTTGGTCGCTGAGAGGGCATTGAATTGGCCACGTTGCATAAGACTGGTAATCGCAATTGGGCCGATGACGACGAGTCCGGCAGACGCGGGTGCAGTCAATGCAACAATCGCTCGAATGCCACCAGAAAGCAGACTGGTAAACCGTTCTGGTTGTTCCTGCGTCACTGCTTGAGCAAGTTCAGGTTGCAGAGTCGTCGCAATTGAAACCGTAAGCAAGCCATGTGGCAGCACAAAGAAAATGAAAGCATCAAAGTAGGCCGAAGCTAGCGACGACCCGGGGTCGGCGAGATTGCGAATGACGACGAGTGCAACCTGATTGGCAATGACGAAACCGAGTGTCCAGCCACTCATCTT
>JALRDI010000041.1 GCA_023257035.1 Ilumatobacteraceae bacterium
CGCTGTATGCAATCCCAGCAGATGCCTTCTAACCTTGTAATCTCAACGAGTTCTTCATTTTCTAAACGTCGCAACTAAGAAATCTTTAGTCGCTTTGACTCAGGATTTGTAGGTTTCTTAAGAATGGCTCGATAAGTTATCCACATGGCACTCGATCCAAAGAAATGGACGACGAAGACTCAAGAGGCGGTTGCTGAAGCCGCCGACCACGCCCGTTCGCTCTCGAACCCGCACCTCACCGCCGATCACCTTCTTGCAGCGATCGCTGCTCAGGAAGGAACTGTCGCCGCAGCGCTGCTTTCAAAACTCGGGCAAGCACCAGGCATGGTTGCGAACCGGGCTCACGAGCGCATTGCGAAGTTTCCGCAAGCCCAAGGTGGCGACGAGCCACGTATGGATCGTGAACTCTCCAACGTGTTCGACAACGCCGACTCGTATCGAAAAGATCTTCGAGACGACTTCCTTTCGGTCGAACACCTCCTGCTGGCCATGAACCAGCGGGTTGGTGTCGGGTCTGAAGAGATGCTGCAGGCACTCAAAGAAGTCCGTGGAAACCATCGCATCACTGACCAAGACCCCGAAGCCAAATTCGCAGCACTCGAGAAGTACGGCCAGGACCTCACGGCTCAGGCTGCGGCAGGAAAGATTGATCCGGTCATCGGTCGCGACGATGAAATTCGACGTGTCATCCAAGTGCTCAGCCGACGCACTAAGAACAATCCGGTGCTCATCGGTGAACCTGGTGTTGGCAAGACCGCCATCGCTGAAGGATTGGCTCGTCGAATCTCCGACGGTGACGTGCCAGAAGGCCTCAAAGGTAAGCGACTCATTTCGCTCGATATCGCCTCAATGCTGGCCGGAGCGAAATATCGGGGCGAATTCGAAGAACGTCTTAAGGCCGTGTTGAAAGAGATCACCGACGCCGCCGGTGAAATCATCACATTCGTTGATGAACTCCACACCATCGTGGGCGCCGGTGCCTCTGAGGGTGCAATGGATGCCGGCAACATGATCAAACCGATGCTTGCTCGAGGTGAACTCCATCTCATCGGAGCGACCACCCTCGACGAATACCGGAAGTACGTTGAGAAAGACCCCGCCCTTGAACGTCGTTTCCAGCAGGTGTACGTCGGAGAGCCTTCCGTCGAAGACACCATCGGCATTTTGCGAGGACTCAAAGAGCGCTACGAAGTTCACCATGGCGTGCGAATTCAAGACTCCGCTCTTGTTTCCGCAGCGGTGCTCTCAAACCGCTACCTCACCAACCGATTCCTTCCGGACAAGGCCATCGACCTCGTCGATGAAGCCGCTTCAAAACTTCGCATCGAAATCGATTCGATGCCGACAGAAATCGACGTTGTTGAGCGCCGCATTCTGCAGCTTGAGATCGAACAGGTCGCGCTCGAGAAAGAGCACGATGACATCAGTCAAGAACGACTGAACAACCTGCACGACGAACTCGCTTCGTTGAACGCTGAGCGTTCAACGATGAAGCAGCGATGGGAAGCCGAAAAGCAAGCGATTGAAGCGATCCGAAACCTAAAAGAAGAGCTCGAGCAACTTCGTAGCCAGGCAGAACGAGAGACCGATCTCAATGTTGCGGCAGAAATTCGCTACGGAAGAATCCCTGAGCTCGAGCGTCGTATCGATGACGCAACGGCTCACCTCGACGAACTTCAGCACACATCACGCATGCTGAAAGAAGAAGTTGACGCAGAAGATATTGCTGAAGTGGTCGCCAAGTGGACCGGCGTCCCAATGGCCAAGCTGATGGAAAGCGAGATGGCAAAACTCGTCCACCTCGAAGACTCACTTCACCGTCGCGTGATTGGTCAGCATGATGCTGTCACCGCTGTCGCCAATGCTGTGCGCCGCAGTAGGGCCGGTATCAGTGACCCCAACCGACCGATCGGTTCGTTCATGTTCCTTG
>JALRDI010000076.1 GCA_023257035.1 Ilumatobacteraceae bacterium
GCTGCCGCCGAGCGTGAAACAGCCAAGCGCCAGCATCGCAATGAGTGCAGAACGCGTAGGTCGGTGTCGTTCGCTTCGAACTCGTTCCACCGACGTAAGACGGCTCGTGTGGACGAACAGGAGCGGTACCAGATGCAGTACTCCGAGAGCGATGAACAATGTGTCGGGCCCAAATCGGTCGAGGAACATTCCGACAGCCGGCGAGCCAATGGTGCCAACAACTGGACCGATGACAGCAATGTCTCCAGTTCTTGCATCGTCGCCAAAGACCTCGGCCCACGCAAGCCACGCAATCGTGCCAAGGGCGATTCCATTAATAAATCGGAGCCCAATCAGCGGCCCGAATGCGACCAGCCCTGACCCGACATTGGCGACAACTCCGAGCAGTACGGCAGCGACCATTAGTTTGCGCCTGGGTCGAAATACTCTTCCTGACCCCCACGAGCCAAGGACGAATCCGAGAAGTTGGGTACTTGAAACAAGCCCGACTCGATTGACGTTGATGTTGTCCTGTTCGGAGAGACCAGTGATGAGAAATGGTGTGGCGATGAACACGAGAGTGCTTATCGCTGATGCAGCGAATACCACCGGGGGGACACGCGGCCGAAGGGTTGCGAGTGCTCGAAGTGGTGTTTGAAACATTGATTACGCAGCGGATGCGAGTTCGGCTTTGGTCGCTGCAATGAGCTCTCGAACCTGTTCACGCAATGTTGCGACGTCATCAAGTGTCATGCCGATGGTCGGAATCGGATCGAGGATCTTGACCGTTGCATTGCAGCGCCCAAAACGCCAGTCGTGTTTAACGAGGGCATCTCGGGTGCCGTGAACCACGAGGGGAAGTATTGGGGCTTGGGCTTCAATTGCAATTTTGAAGGCGCCATCTTTAAATGCTCCAAGTTCGCCGCTTGCACTACGGGTTCCCTCGGGGAACAACATCACCGACGACCGAGTTGAGAGGCGCTCTGCAGCCTCGGTATAGACGCGTGCACCAGCGCCTTTCGCCCCTCTTACCAGCTTGATGTCTCGAGACAACATAAGGAGAAAACCGACGATTGGAATGTTGAAGAACGTGCTCTTCGCGACCCATTTCATCTCGATGGGGATCTGTGAGATCGCGAGCATGTCAACGAAGCTCTCATGGTTTGACACAACGACATAGGGGAGTCGTGGATCTTTTGGAGGGGTTCCTTGGACGTTGAACGTCCACAGCGGGTTCAAGCGACCGTGAATCCTGGCCACTGAACGAAATGTGTAACCGGCCCAATATGCACTGCGGTCAAATGGCATTGTCGCGACTCGAATAATTGCCACCAGAGGGACGAGCCCGAGGAGGAGAATTCCAAGGGAGAGCCATGCCCAGACAGAAATGACTGTTCTGGCGAGAGTTGAATCAAGCGCACGCGTCACGTGACGAGTGTACGACGACGGCTCGGTTCGCTTCGGGACGGTCAGTGAGTGAGCGGATTCTCGATGTCGAATCGAAAGAGCGTGCTTGCCGGTGAGGTTTGACAGATGCTGTCAGCTGCAAGCACTACAGCTGCTGCCGTGTACGACGTGTGTTCCTTATCGGGGAAGACGATGCGGTCGGGATGCACAATGCCGGTCCAATATGACCCATCCTCGCGACGGTGACTTCGTGTCCATTTCAGCAGCTGTGTAGCCGTTGCAATGTCGCCGACGGCAGCAAATGCAAGCGATGTCTCTGCGGTTTCGGAGGCTGTTACCCATGGCTCATCACTGACGCATCGGGTTCCGAGCTCATCCATCACAAACGAGTCCCATCCTGACGACAGGTGAGCGTTTGCGGCCGTACCTGTGAGCGCACCAGTGAGTACCGGGTAGTACCAGTCCATTGCCCAACGAGATTTGTCTTCAAACCGTTCTGGGGCCGCGGCAATCGAGTCGCGCATAAGGTCTGCAGCAGCGATCCAGGTCAAGGCATCGGTGCCCTGGATTTCTGCGAGTGCGGCACCACAGCGAAGTGCGTGTTGGATACTCGATGTGCCCGTGAGCAGCGCGTAGTCCCATGGAGTTGCATCCGGTTCAACTGCCCATAGAACGAGACCGTCGTTACGTCGAAGTGACAGCACCCAGTTGAGAGCAGCGCTCACCATTGGCCAGTGACGTTCGATACGGCGATCGCGCTCGGCATCGTTGGTGGCATTGAGCGCGTGATGGAGAACACCGGTTGCGATGTATGCACACACATTGGTGTCGAGCTTGCGCTCCGAAACTGATCGGTCGCCGTCGTTGTCGCTCGTGTAGTAGTTATGCCAAGAGCCGTCTGGGCGCTGAATGGCAGCGAGCCAGTCATAGGCGCGAGAGGCTTCGGCTGAGCGGCCTGCAACATCGAGTGCCATCGCCGATTCAACGTGATTCCAAGGATCACAATGCCCGCCCGGAAACCAAGGAATCATTCCTGATGGACGTTG
>JALRDI010000213.1 GCA_023257035.1 Ilumatobacteraceae bacterium
GTTCATCACGTTGTGCACTGAGCCACGATGTGTGAGTTGGGCACCCTTCGGGAAGCCAGTGGTACCGGAGGTGTAGAAAATGCACGCATCATCATCAGGGTCGATGTCGGCTGGTGGAAGGTCAGCTGGCGCAGTCGAAGCGTCAACCACGTCATTCCAACGAGAACAGTCAGTCGGAAGATCACGATCACTACGAACAGAGATCACATGAACCGGAGCATCAGCACGAATCTCATCAAGCACCGGCAACAACCGCTCAAGACGTTCATCATCAACGACAGCAACTTTCGGTTGCGCATCGCTCATTCCGAACTTCATCTCTTCTGATGTCCACCAGGCATTCATGCCGACGACCGCTGCGCCAAGTGACACAGTTGCCCAATACGTCATCACCCACTCAGGGAAATTTCGCATTGAAATTGCGACACGGTCACCGTTGGTCACGCCGTGCGCAACGCGAAGGTGGTGGGCAAGTGATCGAACCGTGGCCGCAACCTCGGCGTACGTATAACGCTCATCTTCATAGACGATGTAGTCGCGATCTGCGTAGCCAGCGGTGAGTTCCCAAAAGGCTCGCATGGTGGGTGGAGCATTCTTGAACACGCGCATCGGGACACCCCGAACGGTGATTTCGGTCATTTCGAATTGGCCACCATCGGCGGCCATCTCTTCCCAAGTCGACAAATAATGCTGCATCAAAGGCGTTGGCATAGAACAACATCTTTGCCGATCAGCATTCCGTGACTCTCATCGGTGATTTCGGTGCTGGGCGTTGTGAGGGCTTAGGTCAAGAGATGGCTGACTACGAGGTCACGTAAGCGATCAATGCCGATGTTTTTTGATGCGGAGACCCAGACGATGTCACCTTGTTCAAGCATGCAACCTTCGGCAAGATCGCGTTTGCGTCGCTGACGTTTAGCGGACTTCACCTTGTCTGACTTCGTGGCAACGACCGTGTGCGGAACTTCGTTGTATCTCAGCCACTCGAGCATCTGCACATCGAGTGGTGTTGGCCCGATTTCACCGTCGACCAACACAAACACCATGACCAGTTCTTCGCGATCAAGCAGGTAGCCCTCAATCATTGATGACCAGTCGCCCCGAATGTGACCGGGCACCTTTGCATAGCCATAGCCAGGGAGGTCGACGACCGCTCCTCCGCCTGCGTGAGAAAACACGTTGATCAACTGTGTTCGCCCCGGTGTATTCGACACTCGCGCCAACTGGCGTTGATGAGCAAGTGCGTTGATCAGCGAACTCTTTCCAACATTGGAACGTCCAACAAAGGCAACTTCTGGACCCATCTCGGGCAATTGGTGGACCCGAGTCCCCGACTGCACGAACTTCAACTGCAAAGGTTTTGTCGCCATTGGTGATTACCCTGCGATCAGCGTGGCAAGCGCCCACGCCGCCGCAACGAAACCAAGCGTGGCGTACAACAAGCTGCGGAAGAGTGGCGGACGAGGAGGGGGCCCGTCAGTGAGTGCCTCAACGGAACCTTCCGGTGGTGTGGGTGGCCGCACGAGCGCAAGCAGGTTGCCGACACATAAGGCGCCGCCGAGTGCAAGCAAGAGCCAGGCGATGAGGTCCTCTCCGAGGAACATCTCAACAGTCTGCCGTGCGACACTGCAGTATGGCGTCTATTCGCGAAACATCTCTTCAGAACGTGGC
>JALRDI010000293.1 GCA_023257035.1 Ilumatobacteraceae bacterium
ACTTCTCGTTGATGAAGTTCGAAAGGCAATCGGATAATTCCGAGGCTGTTGATGACGTTACGGCCGAATGATGGCTCCAAGCATCGCTTGAAGTTTGGCCTGAGTCTCTGCGAGTTCTGATTCAGGGTCGCTATCGGCAACAATCCCGCCTCCCGCGACGAGGCGGGCTTCGCGGCGGTCGTCAGAGAACTCCGCACATCGAAGAGAAACTGCCCATTCGCCATCGCCATCTGCATTGACCCAACCGACTGCACCGCCATACCGGCCGCGGGTGAATCCTTCCGAATTCACAATGAGATCAATTGCCTCAGATCGTGGATGACCTCCGACCGCGGGCGTTGGTTGCAGCTCTCGCAACAGTTCGACCACGGTGGGGTGCGGCTCGCTCAGGTGACCTTCGGCGAGCGAACCGAGGTGCTGGACATTTGCAACTTTGATGATTGATGGCTCTGGCGTCCAGTCGAGATAACTGCAAAATGGCAACAGCGAGTCCCGCACCATCTCGATTGCTGCCTGATGTTCGATCTGGTTCTTCTCGCTTGCGAGCAGTTCTGCTGCTAGCTGTGCATCAATCTCGTCATTGCCGGTTGTGCGGGTGGTTCCAGCAAGTGGATGAGATCTCACAGTTGCTCCTGCGACGCTCACGAGCAACTCAGGGGATGCGCCAACAAAACCGTTAATAGAAAATCGATATGTGGAACCGAATGTTGCATCGAGTCGCCGTAGAACAGCATGAATGCTCATTGGCTGATGTGCTCTCACCATGACTGGTCTGGCGATTACCGCTTTGCGTAACTGCCCTGCCCGGACGGCATCTCGGGCCGTCGTCACCGCGTTGAGGTAGGTCGAGATCTCGATTGGTGACTCAACTTCGTAGCTATTGGCGATCGGTTGGGGGGCGAGATTCACTTCGACGGTCGAAAGCGCGTCATCAATACTCGATGCATCACCGCAGATGATGGCGAAGCGTTGGCCGGAGCCATCGTCGACGATGGTCACCTCGGGAATGGTCAACATGCCCGGAGCGTGGGGGAGGAAGTCGACACAGCCGATTGCGACCGGCGACAGCGGCGCGTCTAACGATGACTCGTTGCGGCATTCAATACCGCGAAGCTCAGAAACGGCTCGGTCGACAGCGACTGATCTTGCAGCCCCGAGACCAACACGGCCAGTCTCCGCACTGCGAAAGAGGAGCCCCGTCTCGCCTGCAATGTCGACCAGACTGGCAGACGCGAGAGGGGAGTCGGCAAGGTCTCTGGTAACTGCGATCACAGCGTATTTCTTGTTCCGGTTAATAACTGGGTGAGGCCACCAGTCAACTCATGGTGTTGTGCGTCTGAGAACCCGGCCCGTTGAAGTGTTGCGACCATCTCCGCAGGTGACGGAAGGTAGGCAACACTTCTTGGCAGGTACTGATACGCGCCTCGGTCCGAGAGAAGGCCGCCAATAAACGGAACAATCTTTCCGAAGTAGATGGAGTTGCCCCATCGAATGATCGGGTTGCTCGGCACACCGACATCGAGCAGAGCGATGCGCCCGCCGGGACGAACCACACGGGCGAGTTCTACAAAGAATTCTTCAAGGTCAGTGAGATTTCGAAGCGCAAATCCGCATGTCACCCCATCTACTGAATGCGATGATGTTGGAAGCCGAAGAATGTCGGTCTGTACTCGTGGAGAACCTGATCGGTCAGCGGCAAGCATCCCAAAGCTCAGGTCCATTGAGATTGGGCGAAGATCGGCGTTTGCGAGATCGATACAGAGGTCGCCGGTTCCCGACGCGAGATCGAGCACCACCGATCCGGGAGGAAGCCGTAAATCTCGCACCGCTCGTCTGCGCCATCTCGTGTCGAGTCGAAATGTCATGATGCGGTTGACCATGTCGTACCGAGGCGCGATCGTGTCAAACATCTCTCGGATTGCGGCGCGTTTCGCCTCGCCTTGTGGCAACGTGTCGCCTTCCCATGGCCGGGCGGTCGTTGTCGTCTCAAGGGAGTCGTTCTCGGTCACAGATTGAAGGTTACGACGACCCGGCTCGCACCGCTCACTTGAGTGCGGCCAGACTCGAACCATGATCGATTTCAGTTTTCCGCCCGATGTTGATGAAGTTCGGCTTCGTGTACGTGAATTTATGGACACGCGTGTGCGTCCAGAGTGGGAACAGATCGACCAATCAGAGCGCCGCCAGGTCGTCGAATGCATCGTCAAACTGCGAGCAGAAGCCCGAGAAGAGTGGAAGTTGTGGCTTCCTCATATGCCCACGGAGTGGGGTGGTATGGCGCTCGGGCCAACGGCAATGGCCGCGGTTTCGGCCGAGGCGGCGAAGGTGTCTATCGGCCCCTTCGTGCTCAATGCTCAAGCGCCAGATGAGGGCAATCAACACACGCTGCTGCACTGGGGCACTGACGAGCAGAAAGAGAAGTACCTCAAACCCCTCTGCGAGGGCACTGCCCGGTCGTGTTTCGCAATGACAGAACCCGAGGTGGCGGGCTCGGACCCGACATTGATACAGACGACTGCCTATCAAGATGGCGATGAGTGGGTCATCAACGGTCACAAATGGTTTATCTCAGGTGCACGCGGAGCCAAGTTTGCTCTGCTTGTTGCTCGAACCGAGGAAGACCCTGAGATCCCGCAGGCGGCGAATAGTTGTTTCATTGTTGACCTTCCATCTGAGGGTTGGGAGATCGTCAGAGATGTGCACACGATGTCTGGAGGGCACAACCATTGCGAGATTCGCATCACCGACCTCCGAGTGCCGGCGGCGAACATGCTTGGGGGCAGGGGACAAGGGCACCTACTCGGCCAGTACCGGTTAGGTCCTGCACGATTGGCGCACTGCATGCGTTGGATCGGCCAGGCAGAAACAGCACTTGATCTCATGGTGAGTCGGTCGATGGAACGCTATTCACACGGCTCACTCCTTGCAGAGAAGCAAGGAATTCAGTGGATGATTGCCGATTCCGCAATGGAGCTCTACCAATGCAAACTGATGGTGCTGCATGCTGCCTATCAAATTGAGCAGAAAATGGATTTCACTGCGGTGGTATCGATGGCGAAGCACTTTGTTGCGAACAGCTTGTGGCGAATCATCGATCGTGCGATTCAGGTGCATGGCGCGCTTGGGTACTCAACTGATACACCACTGGCCAACATGTTGCAGCAAGCGCGATGGGCGCGTTTTGCCGATGGAGCAGATGAGATTCATCAGATGAGGATTGCGCAGCGGACAATTGCTGCGTACAACGACTCAGGTACGACGAAAGCGGCAACGGGAAATTTGCCGTTGTAGCGGAATCAACCCCCTAAGAATTTGAGCTCGCAACTCGACGCGCCCAGCCGTAGTCTGCCTTTCCAGCAGGGGAACGCCGAATGTGGTCGACGACGATGACAGCCTTTGGGTGCTTGTATCTGGCGAGATGGCGCATTGATGCAGCAAGCTCATGAGCGGTAGGAACTGGAATGCCGCTTGAGCTCATCGAGATGACAGCGGTGACCTCGCTGCCCCAAACCTCACTTGGCCGGCCGACAACAATGCAATCACGCACTGATCCGTGCCGAAGTACCGCTTCTTCGACCTCTTCTGCAAATACTTTCTCGCCGCCGGTGTTGATGCAGACAGCTTCTCGACCAAGGGCCTCAATTGAACCGTCGGCTAGGTGACGGGCATGGTCGCCTGGGGCCGAGTAGCGGACACCGTCGATGACACGAAAAACCTGTGAGGTCTTTTCTTCGTCATTCAGATAGCCGAGCGGAAGTCGGCCGGTGGTTCCGAGCCATCCGACCGTCTCGTCGCCGGGGCTCAACAGCTCATCAAGGTCCTCGCTGAGTACCACTGTTCGGTTTGGCCTTGGGCGAAATACTCCCGATATTGCAGACCCTTGAGATGAGACGATTGACATCTGCCCGCCGGTTTCCGATGAGCCGAACCCGTCAACGATAAGAACGGTGGGAAGGCGATCAAGCAGCCGAGTTTTGGTGGCATTTGTGAGCGGGGCACCACCGGTGAGAATGACATTGAGACTTTGCGGTTCGAAGTCTCCTGAGTCGAGCACCTCAACGAGTGGGCGAGCGAATGACTCTCCAACAATTCCGAGCATGGTTGCTTCATGCCGAATAACGGTTGCCCACACATCTTCTGCGTCGAAGTGTTCGGCATGGTCAGGGATGACGATCGAACCTCCTGCAAGGAGAGTTCTCATTGCCATCCACTGGCCAGCCCCATGCATGAGCGGGGCACATGGAAGCGTTGTTAACTCGGGTCGCAAGTTGTCTAAGAATGCGTCAATTCCTTGAGGCTCTCGGGCAGCGTCAAAGCATTCGATGACCGCATCACCATTTCGCCACATCACCGCCCGAGGTCGTCCCGTTGTCCCTCCAGTGAGCACGAGGTACAGGTCGTCACCGGATGGTTGGGGAGGGTGTTCATTGCGTGTGTGTTGTGCGATGAGACTGTCGTAGCTGTGTGCAGACGAGAGACGTGGCTCGCGAGAGCCGCAGATCTCGATGACAACGGAAACCTGAGGGAGCCGGGGAAGCGCGGCCTGCACGACGTCGGCGTAGTCGCTGTGGACCGCAATTGCGGTTGCCTCTGCGTAACTCAATATGTCGACCAACTCGTCGGGTGTATACCGATGATTGATATTGACGGGAGCGATACGACTCGCGAACGCGGCGCACATCAACTCGAGACATTCGGCCGAGTTGTGTGTGAGCAGTGCGAGGTGATCCTGACCCGACTCATGTGAAGCGAGAGTGTCGCGTTCGCGTGAGCACCCCAACCCGAGTGCAGTGAATGCAGCGCTCGCTCGCTCGACTCGATCGATGAACTGTGACCACGACAGCGCAGCATCTCTCGGGCCACGGACGCATCTCGCATCGCCGCGGGCATGGGCTACCGCTCGAATGATGTCGATGATGGCGACATCACCGCTGTGGTGCATGTTGTCGGTTGTCATCGTTGTGGTTGCCGCTGGAGCGGCGGTGAATTACTCGTACGAGCGGAACACAACCTCGGCGACACAACTCGGCTTGTCGGCACCCTCGCATTCGAAGGTGAATTCCATCGTGCTCTGAATCCCGCCGGGGATGTCGGAGACGTCGAGAAGTTTGACGCCGAGCCGGACGTTGGAGCCAACCTTCACTGGTGACATGAATCGCACTTTGTTGGTGCCGTAATTCACGCCCATTGAGTAGCCGCCGATCGATACAACCTGCGGGTACAAGGTTGGGCCGAGCGACAATGTGAGGTATCCGTGGGCGATCGGGGCGCCGAATGGCCCTGCTGTCGCCTTCTCGACGTCAACGTGGATCCACTGGTGGTCACCTGTTGCCTCAGCGAATTGGTTGACTTGTTCCTGAGAGACTGAGACGTAAGGGCTGTAGCCGAGGTGCTCCCCGATGAGGCCTTTGAGTTCGTCTCCTCCATTGATGATTCGTGGGCTCATGTCGACAGCATGACAGAGGATGCACCGATTTCACGAAGCAGCGGTGTTGACTGGTGGAGTGGCGTCATCAACTACCGAACAACATGAGGGTTATCGCTCTGGGCTTGTCGGTCTTCTTGGGCGCCCCAATGTCGGCAAGAGTTCGCTCGTTAATGCGATGTGTGGACACAAGGTGTCGATTGTGTCGGACAAGCCGCAAACGACTCGTCATCGTGTGATGGGGGTGCTCACGCGACCCAACAGTCAACTTGTCTTCGTTGATACTCCAGGGTTGCATAAGCCGGTTTCAGCGCTCGGCGAGCGGGTGAACTCAACCGCACTTGAAAGTGCATCAGATGTCGATCTTCAGTGTTTGGTGCTCGATGCGACCCGTCCGTTTGGTTCAGGTGATCAATGGGTGGCGGGCCGGCTTCGTCGGGAGCAACTTGTGGTGGTGGTGAACAAGGTGGACATCGCGACTCGTGACCAGGTGATAGCGATGTTGGGGGCATCAGCTGCTCTGGATGCTTCGGCATATTTCCCCGTTTCTGCGAAAAGTGGTGATGGCCTTGAGTCGCTTGTCGAGTACCTCTTAGATCAGTTGCCCGAGGGTCCGCAGTGGTTCCCTGCAGACGAGCGCAATGACATGAGCGAAGAAGTGTGGGTTGCAGAGTTAGTTCGAGAGCAACTGCTCGCAGTCATGCGTGATGAATTGCCATATTCGATCGCAACCCGGGTGACCGAATGGGAGTGGCCACGAATCCGGTGCGACATCATCGTTGAACGTGAGAGTCAAAAGGGAATGGTCATCGGCAAAGGTGGCTCAATTCTTCGAGAGGTCGGGAGTCGTGCTCGCGCACAACTGCCCGAAGGAGCCTTCCTGGAACTGAAGGTCAAAGTCGACAAAGATTGGCAGCGGAGGCCCGATCGAGTTGAACGTCTCGGTTACTGACGCGACGTCTCGTTAATCATCGGCATTTATTGTCGTGGTGCTTGTGGTTGAAGCGGTGACAGTTGTTGACGTACTCGCTGTCGTTGACGTTGTCACTGCCGGGTTTTGCGGCACCGAAGTACTCGCCGTCGGCTGAGTCGTGGCTGTGGGCAGTGTCGTTTTTGTACTCGTCGTCGTGCTCGTTGTTGCAGGGGCATCGATGCCAACAAGCAATTGGGCGAAGTCGGCCCATGCGACTGGTTGACCTGGGTCGCTGTTCGCTTCGAGGAGTGGCACATAGACGCTGATTGGTTGCCCGCCGACGAGGAACACCACTTGGCCGATACCTCCTTCATCCGAGGTGAAGAGGGTCAATGTGAGAACGATTTGAGCGATCGCCCGTCGTTGCTGTGCACTTCCGAGTTGATTGATTGCTGCTCTCGAGAGGTTGACGTTGGCGATTCCTCGATCGACTTCAAAACTGAGTACGAGGTTTCTGGAAACTTCGGTTTGGAGGTCAGGCTGGGCGTCTGCTGGCGGTGAACTCAACTGATTGAGAAGATCTCGCCCAGACACTGGAGTGGGAAGGTCGACTTTGACGGACTCGAGTTCACGACTGATTCGCCGGACATATACAACGTCAACTGTTCGCTGATCTTCAGCAATGGTTGTTGTCGTCGTTCCTGGGTCCTCAGAAATCGCAGGAACGGTAGTTGTCGTGGTGCTCGTTTGGGCGAGCCCGTAGGGAATTTCTTCGAAGAGCACAGCCTCAGAATCGGTCTGAAGCCCGCATGCTGTGACAGATGAAATGAGCGCAACGAGAACCCCAATTTGGCGTGTTGGATTCATGCGGTCTCCATCGGCATGTCGTGATTCAACAACGTAGGTTCGGTTTTGGGAAGGACGACTACGAATCGCGCTCCGCCAGCGGGAGAGTCGTCGACATATGCCCAGCCACCGAGTGCCGAAGCATGCTCGGCGACGAGCGCAAGCCCGAGTCCGGTTCCCTCTCGGTGGCGGGCAGTGCCGCCTCGCGTGAAACGCTCGAAGATCCGCGACCTGTCGGCTGGGTCAACCCCTGAGCCTGCATCGTCGACCATGATGACAACGTCTCCGAGTCGCTGAGTATCGATGATGACTTCGGTCGCTCCCTTGGCGTGGACGTAGGCGTTCTCGATCAGATTTGAGAGGATGCGCTCGTATCGCACACGATCGGTGACGGCGATGATCGGTTCAGACGACTTTATGGTGAGCGGTGTTGCCGGGGTTGACGAGCGTGCAAGTATCCGGTGGGAAAGGTCTCCAATATCAACCTCTTCAAGATGGCCATCGATCGCTCCCGCTTCAAGCCGCGAAAGCTCAAGTAGGTCAATCACCATGGCATCAAATCTGCGGACCTGGGCAATCAGGAGGTCGAGTGCTTGTTGAGAACGCTCGGAGAGTTCCTCCCGGCGAGCCGCGAGTACCTCTGCTGCCGCAGTCATGGCAGTTATTGGTGAGCGAAGCTCATGGCTTACTTCGGATGCAAAGCGTTCTTCTCGCTCAATCCGCGACTGAACAGCATCCGCCATGTTGTTAAACGCGGTAACTAGCCGAGTGAGTTCAGGGTCGTCAGTTGGCTCGAGTCGGGCATCGAGAGAGCCGCCTGCAATGTCGCTTGCGGTTGCTGCAACGCGAGTGAGAGGTCGGAGAAGGCCTCGACTCGTACTAAACCCGAAGAACACTGCGAGCAGCGCGGCCAGAAGCGATCCGACGAGCAGGGCGGTTACCAAGATCGCAAGTGTTCGTTCCGTTGCATTGAGCGGGAAGGCTTCGAAGTAGCCAGAGTTGTTGGCTTCGATGTGCACGCCGATTCCGATGTAGTTCTCGCCCTCGTATTCAAATCGCTGTTGCCCGGATTTTCCGTCAGCGACGGCGTCCCTCAGCGATGTTGGAAACGCTGTTTCGGGAAATTGGAGGAGAAACGTCAGTGCAGGACGGGTAAGAACGGCAAATCCACCTTCCTCGATGTCGAGGGATTGGAATGTTTCACTGATAGTGCCCTGTTCAAATGCGTTGCGAAGTTCGAGTGCATGATCGAACGCGGTGGCTCGGGAGGTTGCGATTCGCTGATCTACCAATGATTGACGGGCCACCGAATACGCCGCAGTAGTGAGTCCGAGGCCTGCAAGGAGACCGATGATTCCGAAGAAGGCTGCAACCCTTGACGCAAGTCGGGGCGAGCGCAGACGAATCATTTCGACAGATTAGGCGAGAAGACCGTTCCGCTGCCGGTGGGACACCAGGGGGAGGTAGGTACCCCACCGGTGCAGCGTGAACTATCGAAGATTGTGACGGCTTCGTGTTGCGAACTCTTGCGAGATTTGTGCGATTTGTGTAACAAAATCTTGGCGGTGAGGTTCTGACGTCGTAGTTCGGCGGGTTCGAAGTGGCACACTTGGGCTGTGCACACGGTGCTCTTTATCGAAGATGATGACGCGATTCGACTCGCTCTCAGCATGGCCCTCGAAGACGAGGGCTATGAGGTCATTGAGGCGCATGATGGTGCGAGCGGCCTTGTTCAGTTCGGTCAACATCGACCAGATGTGGTGCTTCTCGACCTTCGGCTTCCTGATCTGTCGGGATTTGAGGTCTGCAAAGCGATGAGAGCGACTTCGACTGTTCCAATCATCATGGTGACTGCTCAAACAGAGGCGGCCGACATGGTTGCGGGCCTTGAAGCTGGGGCAGACGACTACATCACGAAACCTGTTGTGCCTAAGGTGCTCTCAGCCCGTATTTCTGCGGTGTTGCGGCGGGTCAGCTACTCCTCGACGGGTGATGATGCTCACGATGAGGTAGTCCGGTTCGGCGATATCGAGTTGCGTCGGGAACAGGGCATTGTCACCAAGGGCGGGGTTGAGCTCTCGTTGACGCGAACAGAGTTCCGAATGTTGTGTGAGTTTGCGGAACATGCCGATGCAGTTCTCAGTCGAGATCAACTACTCGAACACGTCTGGGGATACGAGTACCTTGGAGATTCGCGTCTTGTTGATGCGCATGTCCGTCGGTTGCGACTCAAGATTGAGGACACCCCCGACGACCCGCAACGGATCGTTACCGTTCGAGGTCTCGGTTATCGCTTGATTTCTTAACCATTACTCGGCTGCTGGATTCCAGGCGGGTAACCGTTTCTCAATGAATGCTGCCATTCCCTCGGCCGCGTCAGGGCCGGAGAAAAATTCTTCGCTGAGTGCCCGCATTTCGGCGAACCCGGTCGTGCGGTCAAGAGTTGGGACACGATGCAGCATCGCTTTTGTTGCCGCTACTGCTCGGGGAGCACCAGCCAAGATCCCGTTGATCAGGTCGTTGACTGTCGCTGCAACGTCACTTGTCACATGAGTGATGAGGCCCATTTCGCGGGCATCAGCGGCTGAGAACACTTCACCTGTGAGCATGGCCGCAGCAATTTTGCCGGGTGGCACTCGGCGAAGGATCGGAACCGAGATGATTGCCGCAGCAACTCCAATACGAACTTCGGTGAGTGCAAAGGTGACGGACTGGTCGACCACGATCAGGTCACACGCGGTCATGAGGCCGAGTCCTCCTGCTCGGACTGCGCCGTTCACCACCGCGATTGTCGGCCGAGGTGTGTCCATTAGTCGTTCGAGAGCGCTCACCATCGGTCCCGAATCAGGTGGACCGGATGACCGTTCTTTCAGGTCAGCTCCGGCACAGAACGCTGGTCCTTCATGTCGAAGAACGATCGCCCTGGCATCTTGGGCTTCTGCCTCATCGAGCGCCCTGTGGAGCTCTGCGAGAAGCTGGCGAGAGAGCGCATTGCGGTTGTGCTGCGAGTCGAGGGTGATCGTGGCGACGCCACGGTCCAGCCCGGAGCGGACGATGCGGTCGGGCGCGGAAGTGGACATCGCCAGGACCGTAACTCTCGCCGGCCGGGAGCGCGAGACGCACCTCGGTGGAACCCCAGGGTGTTCGGGCGACGAACCGGGCTCGAGCCCGATCGTCGAGCACGATCCCCTCGGGGCTGACGTCACCGCCGTCACCGAAGCTGAGCACCGATCCCGCGCA
>JALRDI010000317.1 GCA_023257035.1 Ilumatobacteraceae bacterium
ACGTCGATCCACGATCCTCGCCAAAATCCAGGAAGGTCAGACGTGATTTGAATGGGTCGATCGGCTGGTGAGAGTAACTCAAACACGATCGGAAGGTGGGCAATCGTTGGATGATCGTCGAGCCCGAAGATGTCTTGAACCCGAACACGCACTGTCGGCACGGGCTCTCCCTCTTCGTTGAGGTAGGCGATATCTATGTGTCGTCCAGTTGGAAGTTCAAGTGATAGGGGAGCGATTGCATCAAGCTCCGCACCTTCTGGCCAAGGAAGGCTTGCCCGCAACAGCATATGGAGATTGAGTTGGCCGAGGTCGGCCTGTCCGGTCGCATCATCGAGGTAGGCCGAGAGCCATGTATCGATCGTTGTGAGAAGGCCCTCGATGCTCCAGTCTGGCCATGGTTCGCCGATGACCTGATGGCAGAACGTGACGCGTTCTCTGAGGCGCAATGACTCGCCTGTCCACGGCAGGGCAGCGAGCTTCGTTGAACGCAGTCGTGAAATGAGCGCAGCGACAGTGTCAGGACCTGGTTGAGGTCGATGAATTTGCTCGTCGAGGTGAAGTGATCCAAGACGCCGTTGGACGCGCATCACAAGATCATTTCGATCACTATCCCATTCAAGGGTTGAGCGTGTTGAGACCCCTTCGCCTAACCGCTCGAGGGTGGCGATGACAGCATCTTCGGTGATCGGTGCGGCAAGTCTGATGCGGGCACGGTCTCGACGGCCATCAAGATCTGGCGCGACCACGAACTCGCTGCGTGAGAGTGGATCGGTGTCAGGAATCCATGCTCCAGATCCGGAGGTGAGTTGGAATTGGCCGGGGCGCCGCAGGCGGGCAATTCGATCAGGGTAGGCGTGGGCGAGTAGTTCGCCGACTGTGGCTGGTCGGAGCGCCCCGAGTGAGAAGCTGATTCCTGCTCGCCGGGCAAGGTCTTCGCAGCGTTGATGTACTCTTCGCAATCGGTTGCGATCAACCTGAAGGTTGGTTCGTGAGTGATCAAGTAGCGCCTCGACGCGCTCAGTGAGATCGACTGGTCGTTCGTCTAGTCGACCGGTTGCAAAATCTCCCTCATCTAAGAGAGCGGCGACCGCTACAGCCGTTGCCGTGGGGTGTGCGATCACCATTCTCGAAAGACGGGGGTGAAGGGGTAGACGGAGCATTTGTTCGCCAATTGCAGTCAAGCCGTCGTCATCGAGAGCCCCGAGAGTGCTGAGAAGTTGATGCGCTGTTCTGAGTGATGCTGCCGATGGCTGAGTCGGGAGGCGAAGTTGGGTCGGGTCTCCGCCCCATTTGGCAATTTCGAGAGCTAAATCACTGAGTTCGACCGAGTTGATTTCAGGTTCTGGAAACGCAAGGCGGCTGCCGTGTTCAACTTTGCTCCACAGCCGATACGCAACTCCCGGGCCGGTACGACCAGCGCGTCCCGAGCGTTGTTCCGCCGATGAGCGACTTGTTGCGATGGTGGTGAGTCGGGTCATGCCGGTTCGGCTATCGAAGCGTGGTGTGCGCACAAGCCCTGAGTCGATCACAACACCTACTCCGTCAACCGTCAACGATGTTTCCGCAATGTCGGTGGAGAGGATGATGCTGCGAGCCTGATGCGCTCTGCGTAGTGCGGCATCTTGCTCATCTCGGGGAATCGAACCTGCGAGTCGGTGAATTGAAATGTTCTCCCCGACGACGTTGCCCAGAGCGTCGCGCAGCCGATTGATCTCTCCGATGCCGGGCAGGAAGACCAACACGTCGCCTTGATCTGTTGCAAGAGCCTCAACGACAACAGTTGTAAGTGTGCCGATGAGTTCATTCGAACTTGGCGGCCGAGAGTTGCGGCGATTGTTAGTGATGGGCCGCCAGCGAATGTCAATGTCGTATTGGCGTCCCTCGCACGAGAGCACTGGCGCCCCATCAAGTAGACGGCTCATCCGGTCGGTGTCAGCGGTTGCTGACATCGCGCAGATCACAAGGTCAGGCCGAAGTGTCGAACCAACTTCAAGGCTGAATGCAAGGCCCAGATCTGTGGTGAGATTTCGTTCGTGAACTTCGTCAAAAATAAGCGCTCCGATGCCAGGCAATTCGGGGTCGTGCTGTAGCCGGCGAGTGAGGATTCCTTCTGTGACAACCTCGATCTGCGCGGAATCGCTGATGATGGCGTCATCTCGGGTTCGGTAGCCAACGAGTTCTCCGAGTGCTGTCCCTGAGAGGTCAGCCATACGTTGGGCGACTGCCCGAGCAGCAACACGTCTCGGCTCGAGTACGACGATTCGTCCGTTGATTCGTTCGTCACCGAGGAGGTGGAGTGGTACAAGCGTTGATTTACCTGCTCCCGGCGGGGCCGATACAACGCATCGACGCGTCATCCCAACGGTGTCTCGAATCTGATCGAGGATCGCTTGAATCGGGAGATCAGGCAGCGCAAAGTCGCGTGACGATGGGCTGCTCACGGGTGGTTCAGCCGAGAGCTGGGGAACCCGCAAATGCGACGGGGTCGCCTGGCAGCGGAATGGTTGGTGTCCGCCAGGCCGTTGCAGCGGTGATGGCTTCCGCCACCTGTCGCCATTCAGCTGGGTTCCATCCTTCGGCGACCGCGTCAACTGATCCGTCTACCCGGATGAATGCGAACGCCGGAATGGTTGAAATGCCAAGCGCTTTCACCACCGAACGGTCAGGGTCGGTGAAGGTGAGAAACTGATCGGCGATCGGACCGAGAAACTGACGTATGTCTGCTTCATCTGCGGTGAGGAGCAAATTGACTCGAGCGTGGCAACCACGAAGTTCATCGAGCAGCCGAACCGCCGACTTCAGGATCCACGAGCTCTCATTGGTGTAGGGGTCAAGAACGACTGTCGCCATGTGGAACGTCGTCAACCACTCTGAAAGGGCACGGCCTTCACCGCCGACTGGTTGCAAGGTGAGATCATCAGCAAGTTTCACTGCCACAAGATGCGATCGTAGCGACTTAGTGGTGTTGCCGACCAACATCAAGAAGAAGTAGTCGCAATTGAAGGTCTGGCTCGCTCTGACGCGTTGATGTCGTGCTCTGTACTGTGATGTCGTGCATCCGTTGGAATATCTCCGCTCCGTCGCCCGTCATCAGCGGGCCGACGCGTGGTCGGTTGCGATCGAGTTTGTTGACCTCGTCGGTGGCTGGGGTCTTGAAGGTGCTGAACTTTCGGTTGCTGCCCGGCGGTTGCTTGATCGCCGGCCAGATGCTGCGCCACTCTGGTGGTCTGCCGCTCAACTTGTGCTGTCGCCGCACCCGATCGATCTCGCTCGTGATTTGCGCGACGAGTTAGTTGAGCCGACGCCGTTTGTCGAACACGAGGGGTGGCAAGTGGAAGCCACCGCGGCGTCCGGAGATGAAGCGGTGTTTGTTGGCAACGAACACCATCGCTTTCTGGAGGCTCAGGCTCTTGAGATCCCTGTTGTTGTGGTTGTCCCAACAGGAACGCGGATCGCGCCGCAATACATCGAGCGAGTTGTCGATGGGCTGACAAAACGTGGTGATGATGCTGGGGTGTGCACCATTGATGAGGTCACGGTTGTAGAAGGTGGGCGCAGCGCTCCATTTGCTGCCGAGCTCCTGCGTCGGTCAGCAATTTAAGGGCGTGTCTGACCCGAGTCGGGTTGACAACTACCATCAGAACGTGGCTCGAACACTTATTCGTAATGGCACTGTGGTGTCTCCCAGCGGTTCTTGGTTAGCGGATGTCCTCGTCGATGGGGAGCGAATCGCAGGCCTCTTCGAGCCGTCTTCAGTTGAGGCTCTCGGTGTCGAGGCTGAACGCACGATTGATGCGGCCGGAAAATATGTGATCCC
>JALRDI010000351.1 GCA_023257035.1 Ilumatobacteraceae bacterium
ATCTAGTACACACTAGAAAAGTCAAGTCCAAGGAAATTTCGTACTCCGGCCAAGGTTCTCTTCATGAAAAAATCTGATCGCACCCGACAAGACATTCTCGATGCAACCGCATCGTCACTTGCGACTGTTGGTTACACCGCAACGACGGTGAAGTCGATCGCCGAGTCGATTGGGATGCAAGACGCATCGATCTATTACCACTTCGCGTCGAAAGATGAACTCGTTGGGCAAGTGCTCGACATCGGAACCTCGCTCGCGGTGGATGCCGTCGATCGGGCACTAGCCGAACTACCTGACGGCCACGATCAGCGAGAGGCATTGCGGGTGGCGATCATTGCGCATGCGGAGGCGGTTCTTGGAGGTGGTGACTATCCGCGTGCAAATGTCCGAAGCTTCGGACAGTTGCCACCCGACCTTGTCTCACGCCACCGAAAGGGGCACCGTGATTACGGTCAGATCTGGACACGACTGATTGACGACGGTGTTGAATCCGGAGCATTGCGCAGTGACCTCAACCGTTCGGTTGCTCGTCTGGTCATTATTGGGGCGTTGTGCTGGGCGATTGAGTGGTTCGACGCCGGAGAAACGGTTTCAGCATCCGAAGTTGGGGAACACGTCTTTCAGATGGTGGTGAACGGATTGTCGGCTGGCCAACTGCAGCAGAACGCCGTTTCGGTCTGAACGCTTGCCATCAAGTAGATAGAGAGCAGGGGGAATCATCAATGTCACTTTCAGCACAATCAACCAATCTCGCTGAGCTCGCTCGTTGGTCGTGTGAGACCTACGCAGACGAACTGGCGATTCGCGATGGAGATACATCGCTGACCTACGCCGAACTTGGCGAACTCAGCAAGAAAGCGGCCGCAGCAATGATTGCTGCCGGTGTTGGGGCAGGCGACGTCGTCGCTGTGTGGGCCCCGAACTGTTGGCAGTGGGTGGTTGCGTCGATGGGTATCTCGCGCGCTGGGGCAGTGGTGCTCCCAGTGAATACGAGATTCAAAGGCGCCGAGGCAGCACACGTGTTGAATACCGCTGAAGCGCGCATCGTGTTCATTGTCGATGGATTCCTTGATACCGATTACAGCGGAATGCTCGCCGCTCAAGAACTCCCAACCGTCCAGCAGGTCATTGATCTCTCGACTTCAGCATTTGACGAGTTCTTGGCCACCGGCGATGAATCACTCTTCGATGAAGTCGAAGCCCGCACCGATGCCGTGACCTACGACGACGTCGGGGCAATCATGTTCACCTCAGGTACCACAGGGCACCCGAAGGGAGTACTCGTTCGTGGTGGAGCGATGATTCGCTCATTCAGTGGATGGGGCGCCGCAATGGATGTTCGCCGAGGCGATCCGTACCTCATTGTGAACCCGTACTTCCATGCGTTCGGATTCAACGGTGGCATTGTGATGTGCCTGTTGTTTGGTGCAACAAATGTCCCATTCCCGGTCTACGAGCCGGTTGCGGTGATGCAGATCATTGAGCGCGAAAAGGTGACGATCTTCCCCGGGCCGCCAGCGCTCTATCAGGGCCTGCTCAATCATGCAGACCTCGAGAAGTATGACCTCTCATCGCTCCGAGGTTGCATTACAGGCGCAGCGTCAATTCCGGTCGAGATGATCGAGGCGATGCGGACAAGACTCGGCTTCAAGGACATCTCGACCGCATATGGAATGACGGAGACGTCGGGCATCGTTGCGTACACGCTGAAGGGCGACCCTGATGAACTCGTGTCGAACACATCTGGATGCATCATCGACGATGTCGAGGTTCGCATCATCGATGAAGATGGCAGCGATGTGCCCCGTGGCCAGCCCGGCGAGTTGCTCGTTCGCGGCTACCAAGTAACTCCTGGCTATCTACTCGGTGATGGTGGCATCACCAAGGCAACCGATGATGACGACTGGTTGCATACCGGTGACGTCGTGGTGATGAATGACCTCGGATACATCGATATCACCGATCGCATTAAAGACATGTACATCGTTGGTGGCTTCAATGCGTATCCCGCCGAGATCGAACGAATGATGGTGGAGCATCCAGAGATCGGTATCGCTGCAGTAATCGGCGTTCCCGAAGCGCGACTTGGCGAGGTCGGAGCAGCCTTCATCGTGCGGGCACCCGGCAGCACGATCGATGAAGAAGCGGTCATCGCATGGTGCCGTGAAGAAATGGCGAACTACAAGGTGCCTCGACATGTGTGGTTTGTCGATAGTTTGCCGCTCACCCCATCGAACAAGGTACAAAAGCCTGTGCTCCGCGAGTGGGCTGCTGAACGCATGTCGTAACACGTAGCTGGCTGATCCGACTCCGGTGCGATTGACGCCTGCGAGTACCGTTCAGTTCACATCGCATCAAGGGGGAAAGCAATGGCAGGGCGTGTAGCAGGCAAGGTCTCAATTGTGACCGGTGGAGCATCAGGTATCGGCAGAGCATGTTCGATAATGCTGGCAGCCGAGGGATCGACGGTCATCGTCACCGACATTCAAGACGAGGCTGGAGCGGCTGTCGTCGCCGAAATCGAAGCAGCAGGTGGTTCGGCCTCGTACCTTCACCACGACGTCACCTCTGAAGACGAATGGAAAGCAGTTGCTGCTTCAGTGATGGAAGCGCACGGTCGAATTGACGTGCTCGTCAATAATGCCGGCATTGGTATTGGCGGGAGCATCCTCGACTTTGAGTTGTCTGATTGGCATCGGCAGATGGCAATCAATGTCGATGGCGTGTTCCTAGGCATGAAACATTGCATTCCTGGAATGCGTGATACCGGTGGAGGCTCGATCATCAACATGTCGTCGGTGGCGGGGCTGAAAGGATCCCCTCGACTTGCGGGCTACCACGCCTCGAAGGGAGCGGTTCGCTTGATGACGAAGAGTGTTGCGCTCGAATGCGCCCGTGAGCGGTGGAATGTTCGAG
>JALRDI010000192.1 GCA_023257035.1 Ilumatobacteraceae bacterium
CCCCAGCCAGGACCTGGACGCAAAAATTCCCGCCCAATTCGGCGATCTGAACCGATCCCTTCGACGACATCAACGACGTCCGCTCCGACGGCTTCGCACATTGCAGCGACCGCATTGACGAATGAAATCTTCATCGCGAGGAATCCATTTGCTGCGTATTTGATGGTTTCAGCCGAGGCAGCATCGGTAATGATCACCTGAGTGTCAATCGACGAGTAGAGCGCTGCAACTTTCTCGGCGGCACTTCGATCGTCGGCCCCGACAACGACACGATCTGGGTGAAGAAAATCGTTGACGGCAGTTCCTTCACGCAGAAACTCAGGGTGAGAAACAACAGTGATGTCAGCCCGCTGAATGACGTCGTCAACGACGACGGTGGTTCCAACAGGGACTGTTGACTTATTCACGACGATTGCACCTTCGCGAAGCACCGGACCGATTTCGGCGCTTGCCGCCTTGATGTAGGTCAGATCAGCCGAGCCGTCGTCATCTTGCGGCGTCGGAACGCAGAGGAACACAATGTCGCAACGCTGAGCAACCTCAGTTGCGCCAACGACAAACTCGAGACGACCAGCCGAGATTCCCTCAGCGACGATTTCGCTGAGTCCCTCTTCGACAATTGGGATCTCACCATTGCGCAACCGAGCGATCTTCGCTTCATCGACATCACCACACACAACCGTGTGACCGATGTGAGCAAGGCAGGCTCCTGTCGTGAGGCCGACATAGCCAACCCCAACAACGCCAATAACTGGTGAATTACTCATCGATACAAAGTTCTTTCAATTTCCGGCACGACTGAACGGCAAATACCACCCTGGGGATGTGCGCCCCTTGAGGCTAACCGGGAAACTAGGGTCAATTTTGTGATGACTTCTCTCAGTGCCTCTCTTCCGACCAGCGTTGACACCGCATGCCCCGACGGTGGAGCCATCTGTACTTGGGTGTATGACATTTCCGGAGGAAGCGACCGGCTCGCCCAATTTTCAGAATGGTTTCTCGATCGACCAATCCGATTCCTTGCGGTGATTCTTGGCGCTTGGCTGCTCTCAAAGCTTCTTCGACGCTCCATTCGCAAGATCGTGACCCACATCGTCACCGCCGACCGCTCGTCGACATTTCAGCGCCTCGACCGACTCGGCGTGCCCATTACCGGCCTTATCGAGCCCGAAGAAGACCCCATCGTCGCCGAACGCCGACATGCTCGAGCGCTCTCCATCTCAAATGTGCTTGGCTCGGCAGTCTCAGTTGCTGTCTGGAGTATCGGTTTCACAACCGCCCTCGGAACGGTCGGCATCAACCTCGGGCCTCTCATCGCCGGTGCGGGTATCGCTGGTGTCGCTCTCGGCTTCGGCGCCCAGAGTCTCGTTCAGGACTGCATTGCCGGGCTCTTCATGTTGCTTGAGGATCAATATGGCATCGGTGACGTCATCGACCTTGGCGAAGCCGTCGGAGTCGTTGAAGAGGTCACACTTCGCACAACAGTTCTCCGATCACTCAATGGCACGGTGTGGCACGTTCCAAATGGTCAAGTCTCTCGAGTCGGCAACCTCAGCCAACTGTGGTCAGTTGCAGTCATTGATATCGATGTTGCCTACGACAGCGATCTCGCTGAAGTTCGCTCGATTCTTAACGAGGCGGTCGCTGAGGTGTGTGCTCGAGAGGAATTCACCGAATCGGTGCTCGAGCCTCCAACTGTGCTCGGCGTTGAATCTCTTGGCGCTGACGGCATCACGCTACGGGTCACAATCAAAGTTGATCCGGGTGATCAATGGGCGATTCAGCGTGCCGTCCGCGAGCACGTCAAAGTCGTGTTTGACCGACATCACATTGAAATTCCGTTCCCGCAGCGAACTGTCTGGGTTCGCAATGAGGGTGAATCCGTCTAATGACTCCAGCGCCGTTGCTTCTCGCAGTGGCGGTGCTGCTCGCAATGCTGCGAGCGGTCTGGTGGCTTGCCGCACACGATCGAATTCTTTTAAGGGCATCAAACGCCTCGCCCACCGAGCAACCAGACACTGGAGACTGTCCTCCGGCAGTCACGGCCCTCACGCTGTCCGCTGCCGATGGTGGAGCGTGTTTTCTCCTTGACCAGGCTGCATCAGCAGCGGTAGCCGACCTCGTCGGACGAGGAGCACTTACCGCCCAGACACACGATGATGGTGCATTGCTGTCGCTAGGCAACTTCGATAACCCGAGCGCCGATGATGCGCTCCTCGTTCGCATGTTGCAGGCCCGAATGAGCCGCACTGCAAATGGCTCATATGTCGTCGACTCGGGAACGATCGCGCACCACCAGCCGAACGCACTCTGGTGGCTCAGATACCGGCGTGCAGTCACCCTACGAGCGCGAGAACTCGGCCTGACACAGGCTCGACCCCTCATCAATTCGCTCCTCGTCATTTCTGGGGCAACCGGCGTGATTGGTGTTACTGGTGTGTTGATCGGACTGCTCTCGTTCATACGAGCGTTCACTACGCTTGACCCGCTCTCATTGAATCTTTGGTGGCTCGTCCTTGGAGTGATCGCTATTCGTGTCTCTCTCGATTCCGTTCGCACAGCAGTCGAGCGCTCAGATGTTCTCACCGCACCTGGACGGAACTACGCAATGCGGTTGTCTCACCGACGTGATCAACTCGTCGATTCGATCTCGCCCGCCGATGGAATCGGCAGTTCCGCTGATGTCGCAGACGCCACCGCTGTCGGAATACACACCAGGGTTACCCGACAGATTCCTCTCGTCTCTGCCCACACTGAGCGTCTGATCTGGTCCG
>JALRDI010000091.1 GCA_023257035.1 Ilumatobacteraceae bacterium
TGAGAGTCGCTGCTCATCACCTTCGATTATCGCAACAAGCTCAGAGATTGAGCGCTCAGCGCCTTCGCGTTCCGCGTCAACTTCTCGGCGACGCGCCTGAGCTTGAGAGAATGCCTCCGATGCAGCAATGAACTTTCCGTCGTTTCGATCAAGCGCTGCAACAAGTTCACGCTCAGCAGTTAGTGCTTCGTCAAGCGCTGCTCGAGCCTCGAGTCGAGATTGCTCCGCATTGTCTCTGTTCTCGATCGCGGCATGAACCCGAGCGGAAACCTCCTCAAGCGCTGCAGCTGTTGCGCCACCCGATGATGAACCGATTCGCCATCCAGTCGATGACAGCCGGTCACCTTCTTGGGTAACAACGACTAGATCGTGATGTGCAAGAGCAGCATCGATCGCAGCATCGAGAGTTGGTGCGCTTACCGCCTGGGAAAGCAGCCGCTGAAGCAGCGATTGAACACCAGGATTGGTTGCCCGGACATGTCCAAGAACAGCAACGCATCCACTCGGAACATCAGCCGCTGTTGCCGGGGCTGATACAGCAGCCAACACCGCGCCAGACGTGGCCGATGTCCGGAGGGCTTCAAGCGCACTTCTGGCGTTCGATGCTGATTCAACAACGACTGCAGAGAGTGCTTCTCCGAGTGCAGCCTCGACTGCGGCTTCCCACCCGGAATCGATAGCAATGACATCGAGCAAGGTTCCGAGAACGCCATCGAGACCGGCCAGCCGTTCTGCTCCCGCACGGGCTCGAGCCGCGTCAAGGGCAAGCTGCAATGCTTCTTGTCGTGCCGTGAGCCGCTCTACCTCGGATGACGCAGCCCGTTCACCCGCTTCAGCATCAGCAAATGTCGCTTCGGCCTGAATTCGTGTTGCTTCAGCATTTGCGTGCTGTCGGACGAGTGGCTCTTCCGCGTTCGTCGCTGCTTCGCATTCATTGCGATAACGCTCGATTTCATCAGAGAGTTCGACAAGTTGCCCGCGAGAAAGCTCGACGCGTTCAACAGCACGATCTCGCTCAGAACGACTCCGATCAAGCGATGACCGCACCGAGCGCAGTTCACCGCGAACTTCTGCTGCTGCGCTCGCTGCTTTCGAACTGAGATCGGTTCCACCCTGATCTGCATCTTCACGCGCGGCTTCGAGCTGCTGTTCCTCTTCTTCGAGAGCGGCAACCTCGGGCTGGATCGCCGCCAGTGCGGTCTCGACATCTGCAAGTTCGGAGCGGTATCCGGCGACATCAGCCTCAAGGGTCGCAACGACATCGGCGTCGAGGCCTTGGGACCGGTCACGCTCGAGTGATCGACGCCGCTCATCAATAATTCCAAGCAGGCCGTCGGCACGCTCAATCAGCCGTTCAACCTTCGCTAGACGATCACGAACATCGCTTGCACCTCGTGCTGTGAGTTGAGCCTCGATCCCCATGACTGCGGTGTCGAGCTCGGCGAGGCGACTCTTTGAGGTGTTCTGAGTTTCCGTTGCTTGAAGGCGGTCGTTCTCAATCGTGACGAGCTTTGTTCGCTGAGTCGCAATTTCTCGACCTGCGACATACAGCCGAAGGCCATCGAGTTCCCCTTGAAGTTCGACATGTCGCTGCGCCGCCTGCGCTTGACGCTCGAGCGGCTTCAACTGTCGACGCACTTCACGCAAGAGGTCTTGCAACCGAACCAAGTTCGCTTCGGTCGCGTCGAGCCGTCGCTGCGCTTTCTCGCGACGTTTGCGGTACTTCAACACACCGGCTGCTTCTTCAATGATTGAGCGTCGATCCTCTGGACGAGCATTCAACACTGCATCGATCTGGCCCTGGGAGACGATGACATGCTGTTGACGGCCAACTCCGGCGTCGGACAGCAACTCTTGGACATCGAGCAGACGGCACGGGACGCCATTAATCGAGTACTCGCTGTCCCCGTTCCTAAACAGCACACGGGTCACCGTGACCTCGGTGAACTCCAACGGAAGCAACCCTGCAGAGTTATCAAGCGTCAAACTGACCTCTGCACGGCCAAGGGCAGATCGCTTCTCTGTTCCAGCGAAGATGACGTCATCCATCTTCTGGCTTCGTACGGCCTTCGGTGCCTGCGCGCCCAGCACCCAGGCGATTGCGTCAACAACGTTTGACTTACCTGAACCGTTCGGACCAACGACAACAGTTACGCCAGGTTCGAGGTCCATTGTCGTTGCGTCTGCAAACGACTTGAAGCCTTTGAGGGTCAAACTTTTAAGAAACACGCGAGCCCGAATCTACTCGCCCGCGCCGCATAAAACGTGATGCCTCAGCGCTGACAAACCGGGCAAAAGTGGCTTCCCCGCTGATCGATCACCATTCTACGGATCACACCGCGACCACATGAGACACATCGCTTTCCGGTTCGGGCATACACCCTGTGACGATCTTGAAATGTGCCGGGCTTGCCGTCGACGCCAACGTATTGCGCGTCGGCAAGGGTTGAGCCGCCGAGCTCAACCGCCTCTTCGATGACCTCGCTGATCGAATCGGTCAGGCGGCGGCAAGAACGCGATGACAATGTTGCTGCTTGGCGATCTGGACGGATTCCCGCGCGATGACAAATTTCGTCGGCGTAGATGTTGCCGATGCCCGCGATAAACGACTGATCAAGCAATAACGATTTGACCCGTCGACGCCGATTTCGACACATCGCCGTAATTGTCCTCATCTCGATTTCATCATTCAGAGGATCAACACCGAGCCGACCGAGTTCCGGAATCAGTCCATTAACGAGATGACGAGGGCTTACAACAACTTCGCCGAACGTTCGCGGGTCAACAAACAGAAAGCGACTTCCGTTATCTAGTAGGCCGATCACATGACTATGTCGGGGCGGCTCATTCAACCCATCATCGATGATCACCTGGCCACTCATCCGAAGGTGCACCATGGCAATCGCATCGGAATCTAGGTCGAGAAGCAAGTACTTTCCCTGCCGCCGCACCGCCAGCACCCGTGCCCCGGTTAACCCATCGCGGAGTTCTTGGCGCGAAGTCCGTCGAGCAACCCGCTGACGACCGACTGAGACCGTGTCAAAGCGTCGACCGACCAGCGAACGTTCAAGACCACGACGAACAGTTTCTACTTCAGGGAGTTCAGGCATGATCGGCCGCGTTCAACCGGTCGATTGCTTCCCCGGCTGCCTGCTGTTCGGCCATCTTTTTCGAGCGTCCGGTGCCAGTGCCCAACACCTCGTCTTCGACCACAACTTTCGCAGTGAATTCCTTGTCATGATCTGGGCCTTGCGAAGTCAACACGTATGTCGGCGACCGACGACCACGCGACGCGAGCAGTTCTTGGAGTGTCGATTTCTGATCGAGTCGATCTAGTTGAGATGGAGCCTCTGACAGACGAGGCCCGATAAGACGTCGCACGACCCCGAACGCTGTTTCCGAACCTGCATCGATGTAAACAGCACCGATCACCGCTTCGAGCGCATCAGAAAGGATTGATGCTTTATCCCGCCCGCCGGCAGCATCTTCGCCATTTCCGAGTAAGAGGTGTTGGCCCAATCCAATTTCCCGAGCGACGTCTGCCAATGCCGCAGCATTGACAACACTCTTGCGGAGGTCGGTGAGCCGGCCCTCATCCCAATCATCAAATTCGGAGTACACGAGGTCGGCAACAACCCAGCCGAGAACTGCGTCGCCGAGAAATTCGAGGCGCTCATTAGACACCTCGTCGCTGCTTTCAGCGATCCAGGACCGGTGGCTCAGCGCCCGGCGAAGTAACCCTTCGTCACCGAACTGATGGCCGACTGCGGTCTGGAGGTCATCAAGTTGCCGGCTCATCGCCGACTCAACGTGTCAGAGCCCAGCCCGAGACGCCACATAGTCGACGGCGTCACGAACCGTCTTCAAGTCTTCAAGATCTTCGTCATCGACCCGGAAATCTGGGATGCGGGTTCCGAAGGCTTCCTCTAGCGCCTCGACGAGCTCGATGAGCGCAAGAGAGTCGGCTTCGAGGTCATCAACAAACGAATTGCCCTCAGCAATTCCTGATGGGTCGGTCTCGAGAATGTCAGCGAGTCGATCGCGGACGGTGTCGAGAATTTCATCGCGGGTCAATTGTCCTTCAGCCACACCCCGAGTTTACCGCTGACGAGCGGTGCGGGAGATCACTCCGGCGTTTGGATCGCCGCAGCGATCGATCCAACGACATCGGCTTCGACCATGTCGCGGGCAACACCAATGGCATTGTGAATGGCAGTTGGCGAGGATGAGCCGTGCGAAATGATGCACACGCCATTCGTTCCGAGCAGCATTGCGCCGCCGTAGGTTTCTGCTTCGAGTGACGCCTGAAGGGGAAGGATTTCGGGCAACAGTGCTGTTGCGTGGTTTGCGAGCTCGGCGTTCGCTGTCACCGCTTCTGTAAGCGAAGACATGACCCGGCGCATTGCGCCTTCCAAGGTCTTCAAGACAACATTGCCGGTAAAGCCATCTGTGACGACGACATCGCAGTCATCAGACATGACATCTCGACCCTCGACGTTTCCGATGAAGTTAAAGCCTGTTGCTTCGCTCAAAAGTGCGTACGCCTCTTTACGGAGCGAGTCACCTTTGCCGGCCTCTTCCCCGATCGATAGCATCCCGACGCGTGGGTTCGAGATGCCGAGTCGATATTCGGCAAAAACACTCCCCATCTGCGCAAATTGGACCAGCCAGTCGGCTTGAACCTCAGAGTTCGCTCCGGCGTCAAGCAGCACCGTCGGCGTTCCTCCAGGAACTGGAATCATCGCCGCGATCGCTGGACGACCGACTCCACGAATTCGACCCATCCGCAAGAGGCCCGATGCCATTGTCGCCCCGGTATTGCCAGCCGAAACCATCGCTGAGGCAAGACCATCGCGAACGGCTTCCGCAGCACGAACGAGGGTGGAATCTTTCTTACGACGGACACCGTGCGCCGGGTCCTCATCCATCCCGATGACTTCAGAAGCCTCGATAATCGGAAGCGAGCCGGTGTCGACACGCGATGAAAGATCAGCAGGTCCTACAAGGACAACAGGAATACCTGACTCGGCAGCAAGTAACGCCCCCGCAACAATGGCATCGGGAGCATGGTCGCCGCCCATTGCATCAACGGCAACCGGGAGCATGTTGCGAGACTAGTCAGGAGACGTCGACAACAACGCGATTCTTGTACCAGCCACATGACTGGCACACAGTGTGCGGCGTCTTCGCACTTCCACAGCGCGGGCACGTGCTACGAGCTGGAGCAGAGAGCTTCCAGTTGCTCGCACGGCGGCTGCGGGTCTTCGATTTTGAGGTTTTCTTCTTCGGAACGGCCACTTGACTTCTCCGTCACTCAGTTAAAGGAACAGACTCTTCTCTTCCTCGAGGGCGAGTTGAGGCTATCGGGGAACAGACGAATTGCGGTCGGAAGATTTATTCATCAAATGTGAGGCCGTCTAGAGCAGCCCATCGTTCGTCACGAACCACGACCACACACTCGCAGGAACCCTTATTGCGGTCAGTTCCACAGACATCACAAATGCCTTCGCACGCCTCGTCACACAACACACTCATCGGTGTTTCGATCATCACTGTTTCGCGAATTGGTTCGAGGAGATCAATCTGATCACCTTCAATGATCGATACATCATTATCCGCCGATGCAATGCGATCTCGATTTCGTTCTGGAGCAAATCGCTCATCAAACTCAACTGTGTGAATGCCTGAGATTGCTTTCAAGCAACGCCGGCACTCTCCACTCCACGGAATCGAGACCGATCCAGCGACCGACACAACATCAGTTGCGGAGACGGCCATGACATCAATTACGACCAACCCCGAGATGTCGGACTGCCCCGGGGCAAGATCACAGTTCAGGTCAGCTGCAGAAATTTCGTGCTCAACTCGCCGTTCGCTTCCGGGATGCCGCAAGAGTTCGACAATATTGATTCGGAGTGCTCGAGTACTTGGCGATGACATCACCGCTCCTCTGATTAACGGTCTTGGTCGAAGAACCCAGATTCATCAAGTTCAGCGACCGACTCTTCAGGGACTCCACTGTCAACACCGGTGATTGAAAGTTTTTGACGCCCAGTTGCAACGGCACGAGTGAGTCGCTCCAGCAGAATCTCAAAACTTGCCAGACGCTGATCAAGGAAGTCTTCGGTCTCGTTCTTCAGACGACGTGACTCAGATGAAGCGGTCTCCATAATGTGCCGGGCTCGTGCTTCAGCAGCACGAACAACCTCGGTGCGCTGCACCATTCGTTCTGACTGCACTCGGGCAGCTTCGACGACCTCAGCTGCCTCGCGGCGAGTGCGAGCGATGAATTCATCGCGTTCGCGCAACAAATGGCGAGCCTGTCGCAATTCTTCTGGCAAACGCGACAGCGCTTCGGACAACAGTTCAACCATCTCGTCTCGATCGATTCGAGGCGACGAACTCAGCGGCATCGTTGGTGCTGTGACGACGATGTCAACTGCCCGCTTCAACAGCGTCTCTGCATCACCCAAATGTGGATCACGTGACTGGGCAGCCTCATAGGGCTGTTCGAATTCATCGTCGTCGACACCGACGTCGATACCAGGATCGACTTGTTGAGGCACTCGATCGTTCACCCACTCATCATGGCTCATTTTCCAGCCTCCCCATGCTTCACGGTCAGCGCAGCCGACACCGCCGGCACCACCATGTGGTCAATCGATTCACCCTGAGACGAAATTTCTCGGATGAACCGGCTACTGATATACGCAAGGTCTGGGCGGCATGGCACGAACACCGTGCGGATGCCAGTGAGGGCGACATTGTTCTGAGCCATCTGCTGTTCGATGTCGAAATCGCTCATCGTGCGCAAACCCTTCACAATGATGTCGGCGCCGGCTTCTTTTGCCGCCTGCACTGCGAGTCCGCTGAACGCACCGACGGTGACATTCGGTCGGTCACCGACAGTCTGTTGTGCAAGTGCGACGCGCTCGTCTGGCGTGAAGAGCCCAGACGGCTTTGACGGGTTATGCAGGACGCCAACAACCACAGCACCAAAGACCTCTAACGCCTGATCGACAACATCGAGATGCCCGAGATGCATCGGGTCAAAACTTCCGGGAACAAACGCAGTACTCATGGGTAAATCCAAACTAGTGGAGCGAAACAAGTGAAGAGTGGCGCGTCAAGCTGGAGACCCATCTCGGCTGAGAATCGTGACCCAGGTACGTCCATAACGCCGCGCCCGAACGGTTGACCAACCATCGATCGGCTCAACTTCTCTTGCTCCTTCTGCAACGAGCAATGAAGCCGAGAGATGTGCCATCAAGTCGACCCAATCAGCGGTGTCATAAGGGGGATCGGCGAGAACGATGTCGACATCAAGGCGCTGCACATGGGATTCAACAGCACCTTGAATCACGGTCACATCCCCTGCCAGCCCAAGCGCAGCGACATTGTCATTCAATACACGAAGCGCTGATCTGTCGTTTTCGATAAATGTGCAATGTGCAGCGCCACGCGAGAGGGCCTCGATACCCATTGCTCCACTTCCTGCGAAGAGGTCTGCGACAAGAGCACCTTCGATCACACCCATCGATCCAAGAGAGTTAAACACCGCTTCCCGAACACGATCAGTCGTTGGGCGGGTGCTATTTCCCGATGGGGCCTCGATTTTTCGGCCTCCTAAGTATCCAGCTACCACGCGCACGTCGACAGGCTACGTTTCCAATCCGCCATACTCACGGTTATGAGTTCTGCTGAAGAACCTTTTGAGCCGTACCCACAAATTGATTGCATCGATTGCGGTGGGCGCGCGTTCCTGCTCACGCACCCACGGGAAGAGGGGCCTCGATGGCTCCCGGGAGACATCGTTGCGTATCGCTGCGAGGATTGTCTTGACCGTTGGGATCTCGTCTTGCCAGAGGATGACGAGTTCCCTGAGTTCTGAGCATCAGGATTTAGTGAGGTAATCACCCTCACGTTCTGACAGCAAGAGGGCAATTTCAGAACGCAACACTTCTGAATTCGTGAGTTCTGGGTCTTCGTCGATGATCCGAAACGCGACCTCACGGGCTTGCTCAATGAGTTCTCGGTCGCGCCGCAATGAAGCAAGGCGCAGATCACTTCGGCCTTTTTGCGCCGTCGACATAAGAGTTCCTTCGCCTCTTAGCTCAAGATCTATTTCGGCGAGTTCAAAACCATCCGTCGATGCAACAAGTGCATCAATCCGCGGGTTCGCCTCTTCGCTGCTCGTCACCAGCCAACAACTTGAGGCGTGCTCGCCTCGGCCCACACGTCCACGGAGCTGGTGCAACTGGGCAATACCGAAACGATCGGCGTCAAGCACCACCATCACCGTTGCATTGGGAACGTCGACCCCAACCTCAATCACGGTTGTTGCGACAAGAACATCGATGTCCCTCGCGCGAAACGCATCCATCGTTCGCTCTTTGTCGGCCGATGACATGCGTCCGTGTAAAAGACCGACGCGTAGTTCCGAAAGTTCACCGCCGACCAACTGCTCAAAAGTCTCTTCAGCGGAGGCAACTTCGAGATTTTCGCTTTCCTCAATGAGGGGGCAGACCACATAGGCCTGCCTGCCCGCCGCCACCTCATCTCGGACCGATGCCCAGACACTTGCCTCTGCAAGTGGGCCTGCCGCCCAATGCGTGTCAATTGGTGTCCTGCCGGGCGGAAGTTCATCGAGGGCGCTGACATCAAGATCGCCATAGACCGTCATGGCAGCGGTCCGCGGAATCGGTGTTGCGGTCATCACCAACAAGTCGGGCACCACCTCATCTGATTTCGCTCGAAGTGCCGCGCGTTGCTCGACTCCGAATCGGTGCTGCTCATCAACCACCACGGCACCAAGGCTCGCGAATTCAACCCCGTCTTGGATGAGAGCATGCGTCCCGATGACGAGGTCAACTGAACCGTCAGCGAGTCCGGCTAATACGTCACGACGGTCTTGACCCGTCACCCTGTTGGTGAGCAGTTCAACACGAAGTGGTCGTTCTCCGAACAAGTTGTCGTTGTCCATGACTGCGAGGCCGTCGAGAAGGGCTCGAACACCGGTGCCGTGTTGCTCCGCGAGAACTTCCGTCGGCGCCATCAGCGCCCCCTGATGCCCGCCTTGAACCGCGTTGAGTAGGGCAGCGACGGCGACAATTGTCTTTCCCGCGCCGACGTCACCTTGCAGAAGGCGATGCATCGGCTGAGGTGAGACCATGTCTGATGAGATTTCTGCGATCGCTCGCTGTTGAGCCCCGGTGAGAGGGAACGGAAGCGTCGAGACGAACCGTTCGACAAGTTCTCCTCCGACGACATGTTGAATTCCTCGAGACGTGCGTTCGAGTTCGCGCTTTCGTCGAACGAGTTCGACCTGTACGCGCAGAAGCTCGTCAAACGCGAGCCGTCGCCGAGCCGCTGTTGCCGCTGCCATCGATTCTGGGCCATGTATTGATTTCAGCGCGTCGAAACGGCCGATGAGACCTAGCCGTTCTCGATCATTTTCTGATACCGGATCTGCGATGCCGCGCGAGTCGCAGCGTCGAAGCGCCTGATCAACGAGAGCCGCCAGCTCCCAAGTGGTGATCCGAACTTTTTCGCTCTGCGGATAAATCGGCACAATTCGACCGGTGCGATCGCCGATCAGGTCAACTATCGGGTTCGTCATCTGCAGGCTTCCGCGGTAGTCCTCCACTTTTCCGTGGATTGCGACGACGAGGCCCACTGTGAGTTGACGGGCTCTCCAGGGCTGGTTGAAGAACGTGATTCGGAGAGTTCCAGTTCCGTCTCCAACGCGGACGTTCACCATCTTGCGACGGTTTCTCATCTGACGTTCTTCGACCCCACGAACCTCGACGACGAGCAGCACTTCTTCACCAGCAGATGCATCGGCCACCCGCTGCTGGTTGGTGCGATCAACCCAACGTCGCGGATACGTCATCAATAATTCGAGAACGTCTTGGATTCCGTATTCGTTGAGGGCTCGATGTTTTGCATCGCCGACTCCCTTCAGACGCGCAATATCGATCTGCGCAAGCTCATCGAATGTCAATGGGGCTTCGGACGCTGCGGAGGCCGAGGTCATAGTTTGGAATCCCGCTGGAGGTCGCCCACCTCATAGAAACTAGTGGGAGCGTAAAATTCTTCGTCGAATGGTCGCGCGGTGTTAGTTGGCGTCCATCACCGATAACGTGCAGTGGTCGCTCAGGAGTTCGAGAAGGAATTCCTGCCCGGAGGCGGAACAAGTCCGCTATCGCAAGGAGTAATTGGTCGAGATGGCATCGGTATGTGAGTTGTGTGGTAAGGGCCCATCGTGGGGCATGAACGTGTCGCACTCGCATCGTCGCACGAAGCGTCGATGGAACCCGAACATCCAGCGTGTACGGGCATTGGTGAATGGTGCAACGAAGCGTATGAACGTTTGCACTGGCTGCATTAAGTCAGGCAAGGTCGTGAAGGCTGGCTGAGCCAGCCTCAACCTGATCTCAGTACCGCTCGAGCGCTACAGTTCTCACCATGCAGGGAGTCATTAAGTCTTTCGATCCGTCGTCGGGTCTGGGTGTCGTGATGTGCGATACCGATCTTGCCGATTACGACTTGGCGTCGAATGCTCTCGAAGGTTCGGTATTCCGCATGCTCCGTCAAGGCCAACGGGTGGTCTTTGATCTTGATGATGCGGGTTGTGCGACCTCACTTCGCTTGGGTAGCGAAGTTGATATGGGCACCCCTGGCCACTAGCCAGCAGAAGTTCCATCTCCCTGCATCTTCCTTAACTCCTCTGTCTTCTATCTCTAAAGATGATGGTCTTGCAGTTGTTGCCATCGTTTTTAGCGATAGCACATCATCACAAACGCACGAGGTGGCGCCCTCGCGTCTCTTGACAACTCACTGTTCTGGGCAAGAATGTCCCAACGATTCTTGAGGATCCCCCGATCCCAATATTGAGGAGCAGTCGACAATGAGCGGACAGAGCACCAACGAACGCCTCCAGCAGTGGGTAGCCGAATGGGCAGCGATCATGCAACCAGACAACATCTACTGGTGCGACGGCACTGCCGAGGAATATGACCAGCTCTGCAACGAACTCGTTGCAGCAGGAACCTTCACCAAGCTCGACGAAGCGAAGCGACCAAACTCATACTGGGCCCATTCTGATCCGGGTGACGTCGCCCGTGTCGAAGACCGCACATACATCTGCTCCCCCACAGCCGAGGAGGCAGGCCCCAACAACAACTGGCGCGACCCCGCCGAGATGCGCACCGAGCTCACCAATCTCTACACCGGCTGCATGAAAGGCCGCACGATGTACGTGGTGCCATTCTCAATGGGACCACTCGGCTCACCAATTGCTCACATCGGAGTTCAGCTCACCGACTCGGCGTATGTGGCCGTTTCGATGCGCATCATGACTCGCATGGGTCAAGCAGCACTTGACGTGCTTGGCAATAACGATTGGGTTCCATGTCTGCACTCAGTTGGTGCTCCACTCGCCGATGGCGAGGCCGATGTTGCCTGGCCATGCGACGCTGACAACAAGTACATCGTCCACTTCCCCGAGACCCGCGAAATTTGGTCTTACGGTTCGGGTTATGGCGGGAACGCCCTGCTCGGCAAAAAGTGCTTCGCCCTCCGCATTGCTTCAGTTATGGCTCGCGACGCTGGATGGCTCGCCGAGCACATGCTCATTTTGAAACTCACCAACCCAGAAGGTGACTCGAAGTACATCGCAGCTGCGTTCCCTTCAGCCTGCGGCAAAACAAACCTCGCAATGCTCGTTCCCACCATTCCGGGTTGGACCGCAGAAACCATTGGCGACGACATCTGCTGGATGAAGTTTGGAGATGATGGCCGCCTCTATGCCATCAACCCTGAAGCCGGATTCTTCGGCGTTGCTCCTGGAACAGGCTTCGATACCAACGCAAATGCGATGGAAACACTTTGGGGCAACTGCATCTACACCAACACTGCGCTCACCGCAGACGGCGACGTGTGGTGGGAAGGCATGAGCGATGATCAGCCCGCACGCGCAACCGATTGGCGCGGCGACACATGGACGCCTGAGTCAGATGGTCCAGCAGCCCATCCGAACGCTCGCTTCACCGCCCCAGCATCACAGTGCCCATCGATCGCTCCAGAGTGGGAAGACCCTGCAGGCGTTCCGATCTCGGCAATTCTCTTCGGCGGTCGCCGTCGTTCGACCGTCCCATTGGTGACTGAAGCGTTCGACTGGGAGCACGGTGTGTTCCTCGGCGCGATCATGGCGTCAGAAACCACTGCTGCACAGCAGGGGGCCGTCGGCAAGCTGCGCTTCGACCCAATGGCGATGCTGCCGTTCTGTGACTACAACTACGGCGATTACTTCGCTCACTGGCTCAGCATCGGCTCAAAGGGCGACCCGGCTAACTTGCCAAAGATCTTCTTCGTGAACTGGTTCCGACGTGACGAAGATGGTCGTTTCTTGTGGCCTGGTTTTGGCGAGAACTCTCGTGTACTCAAGTGGGTATTTGACCGTGTTGATGGCAAGAGTGAAGTTGTCGAGACTCCAATCGGGTTGCTTCCTGCTGAAGGTGCGCTCGACACATCCGGTCTCGATATTGATGACGCCGACCTCCAGGCAATCCTCAGCGTCGACGTTGATGGATGGAAGAGCGCAATCCCTGAGATTCGTGAACACCTCAGTCGTTTCGAGCCACAGATCCCAGCCGCCCTGCCAGCTGCG
>JALRDI010000114.1 GCA_023257035.1 Ilumatobacteraceae bacterium
GGGATATGTACTGCTCCCGCAAGCAGTTGATCGCCACGTGCAACCGCAATCGAGCAGCCCCAAGCGGGCAGTCCGAACACAAAGTTGGTTGTTCCATCGATGGGGTCGACTATCCATGTCAATCCGCTTGTTCCGGTGAGGTCACTCTCTTCTTCGCCGATAATTCCATCGTGCGGGCGTTGGGTCGAGAGTTGAGCACGAATGAAACGTTCGGCGGCTTGGTCAAATGGTGTGACGAGGTCGGTGGCCGATGATTTGGTCGCCGATGTGAATGTTGGCTGATGGGAGCGGCCAGACGCCGCGGTCGATGCGGCTTCCACCGCAAGTTCAATGCAGAGCTCGCTCAGTTCAGCGGTGAGGTCGTCATTGTGGGGCATGGCCGGCACGTTCTCGGTCACGAATCTCGTTCCATTCGCCCATTGCTCGAAGGGCAAGAACCGACATGATTGCACTCCCGAGTGCTCCAGCGACGGCTCCGATAAGGAGGAACGATCCCGCCTTCACCGAGCAGTCATCGGTGCAGGTCGCATTTCCCAATGCGTAGCCAAGAATTGCTCCGAGCACTCCGACGATCATGATCATTGCGAACGCAATGGCGCGAGCGGTTTGGGGCGGCAGTGCCGAAAGTTCTCGGGGTCGTGTGGCCGGCTGTGGCAGATTGGACACCCCCTCACCGTACATGCGCCGTGGCTGTCGTGTGGAGCGGATCGATGCGATACTGAACGCATCGATACCTTCGAAACAACGCGAAACGAGAAACCCCACCGCTCGATTCTTCATATCGATATGAACGCGTTTTTTGTTTCTGTTGAGTTGCTCGACCGACCTGACCTTGTCGGCAAGCCAGTTGTAGTCGGAGCAAGTTCAGATCGAGGGGTCGTGGCAGCTGCTTCGTATGAAGCTCGGCGATTTGGTGTTCGGTCAGCAATGTCAGGAGCCGAGGCGAAACGTCGTTGTCCGCATCTTGTTGCGTTACCGCCAGATCATCAGAAATACAGCGCCATGAGCGCTCGTGTTCGAGAGATTTTTGATGAGCAAACCTCACTTGTCGAACCGTTAGCGCTCGATGAAGCATTCCTCGACGTGACGGTGCCGGCTCCCGGGCTTGACGCTGCCGCTCGACTTGCTCAGTCGATTCGCCAACAGATTTTGTCTGAACTTGGACTCGGCAGTTCAGTGGGCGTTGCTACCAACAAGTTCATCGCGAAATTGGCGTCAGTTGATGCGAAGCCTGTGGCATCTCCGTCAGGTATTCAGCCCGGCCCTGGCGTGGTCGTCGTCGATGCGGGAACTGAGTATGACTACGTACAACGACTCGAAGTTGGTCGCTTGTGGGGGGTTGGTCCGAAGTCGAGAGCGAAACTCGAGAAGATTGGGGTGAGAACTGTTCCAGAACTTTCGGCGATGCCCGAGGAGGTCTTGAGGGCCCAACTCGGTGAAGCGCTGACAGCGCAGTTGATTGACCTGGCACACGGGCGAGATGAGCGACCTGTTGTTCCAGACCGTGAAGCAAAGTCGATTGGCCATGAGGAGACCTTTAGTTCAGATCTTGCCGACGCTGAGGTGCTTCATGCTGAACTTGTGAGAATGACCGACATTGTTACGAGCCGAATTCGGTCAGGGGTTGGTGGTGCAAAGACATGGTCAATCAAGGTCCGGCTTTCT
>JALRDI010000135.1 GCA_023257035.1 Ilumatobacteraceae bacterium
CCGTGACGCGTTCATCGGGCCCTTTTCAGCGGTTGGCGCACGATGCTCGGTTGTGAGCAGCGAGGTTGAGCATTCGGTCATCATGGATGATTCGACCATTTGTGACATCCCTCGACTCGAAGACTCGTTGATTGGGTCGCATGCCGAAGTCAACCGCACTCGACGCAAACCACGTTCGCTCCAACTCATGGTGGGCGATCACTGCCAGATTGATGTCGAATAACCAAGCTGAGTTACTACTCGAAAGGGAACTATGCCTGACGTACTTTCACTAGCCGATGCGATCGGAACTGAGATCGACGGCGTCTACGTCGTTCAGCCAACGTTGCATGGTGACGAGCGCGGTCTTTTCATCGAGACGTACCGCCGACAGTGGTTTCCGAACTCACGCGAGATGATCCAGTCGAACCGGTCAAATAAACAGGCCGGTGCCCTCGTTGGATTGCATTACCACCTGCACCAGGCCGACTACTGGTACGTGCCGATGGGAACCGCACGAGTCGTCTTGCACGATCTTCGAGAGGGTGGCCCAACCGATGGCAACACGGCATGTTTCGATATTTCAGGTGAGAACCACTGGGGCGTGTACATCCCGCCGGGTGTTGCTCATGGGTTCTCTGCTGTCACCGACGTCGTTATGACGTACCTCGTTGATGGGTATTACAACCCGGCTGACGAACTTGGGGTGGCGTGGAACGATCCAGAGATTGGTGCTGACTGGGTGGTAACTGAGCCAATCGTCTCCGATCGTGATCAGACGAACCCAACCCGTAGCAATTTGCCAGAAGGCCGCCGGCCGTATTGGCCGATGCGCACCTGACCGAAAGCAGTTTCGCAATGAAGTACCTCGTTACCGGCGCTGCCGGATTTATCGGATCAAATTACGTCCGTTGGCTGCTTGCAAACAGAGATCACTCGGTGACGGTGTTCGACAAACTCACCTATGCCGGCAACCTTGAGAACATCCGTGACCTCGTCGACTCGCCAGATGGTCGTTGTGCGTTTATCCAGGGCGATATCTGTGATCTCGACGCCGTTGAAGCAGCGCTGCCGGGTCACGACATCGTCGTGCACTTTGCTGCGGAAAGCCACGTTGACAGGTCAATCGAAGACCCGTACGCCTTCGTGCATACGAATGTCTTTGGCACCAACGTGCTATGCGACGTGGCCCGGCGTGCAGACATTGAGCGTTTCGTTCACATCTCGACTGACGAAACCTACGGCTCTATCGATGTTGGGTCGTTCCAAGAGGCGGATCGTTTGGTTCCCCGTAGTCCGTACTCGGCGGCAAAGGCAGGCAGCGACCTCATTGCATTGAGTTATGTGACGACCTACGGGCTGCCAGTCGTCGTGACACGCTGTTCGAATAATTACGGGCCCTACCAGTTCCCAGAAAAACTCATCCCGCTCTTTACGACGAACCTCCTCGACGGGCACAAGGTTCCGCTCTACGGCGACGGCGGCAATATCCGCGACTGGATCCATGTCGAAGATCACAATCGAGCGGTCCAAGTCGTGCTCGAAAAGGGCGAGATCGGCGAGATCTACAACATCGGCGCCCACAACGAAATCACGAATCGTGAGATCACCTACCGTTTGCTTGAACTGTGCGGTCGAGATGAGTCGTTTATCGAGCCCGGAAGCCAACTGCTTCAAGCCTTCAAGGTTCTGCTGGATACTTTCCGCGAGAAACGCTTCGTCTCCT
>JALRDI010000177.1 GCA_023257035.1 Ilumatobacteraceae bacterium
CATGGAATGGTGTCACCTGCAACGACAACTGAGTTTCCACCTGACTGAAACCGATAACCAATGCTGGGCTCGACAGGTTTGTGATCGGTCTGTCCCGCCATGATCACAGTTGACCCATGCAGCGGAACCTCGCCAGCCTCAACCTCAATCACATTCACCGGTGGCTCGTGATTGAGGTCGCCATGGTGGGCGATGCGATAGGAAATATCCGGGGCCAGACTTGCAAGAAGGTGCTCGACAACATGCTTCGTGCCGGGTGGCCCGACGATGGTCAACGGTGTGGGCTCGAAGGTCATCACCCATCGGGTTGTGATGACATCGTTGAGGTCAGTGATGTGATCACTGTGCAGGTGGGTGAGCAACACAGCGGTGAGCTGCGGCGCGCCAACACCAATGGCTGCCATTCTCATGAGAACGCCGCGACCGGCGTCCACCAGATAGTGCTCTCCATCTGCCGAAATCAGCGTCGATGGCCCGGCGCGATCAGGAGAAGGAATTGGGCTGCCGGTACCCAGCAGCGTGATGGCGATTGTCATTGTCGATTCATTTCTGCTTTGGCGGTTGCTGTCGTCTCAGCATCTGATCGTCGCTCTGGAGTTCGTATCACGATTTCGTGCAGCGTGCCGGTGAACGCAAACGGGGCGTCGTAACGCTCTGAGACCGGTGAGCCATGATCGTGGCCCACACTCGAACCGACTGACGACACCATCCGCATATAGAACGGAATTTCCACCCGCCCGCACGCCTCACCATCGATGCGCACTTCGCACCAGCCCGTTCGGCGCCCGGTCCGCTCGAGACGAATCTGCAATGTCACATCACCACTCGGAATCGACTTCGTCGACTCGACCAGCGTGTGGGAGTTGAAGGCGTTGTAGTCAACAACCAGGCGTCTGTTCTGAACAAAAACCGATACGCCCGAGTTTTCGGTTCCAGTCGACCACAACACCCCCTCGTCTTCGATTTCAACAGTCGCGGTGGCAGTCAGTTCGAACCAGCGTCCGCCCGTCGTTGCCGACACGCTTGCCGGTATCGGGGCCATCGGGGGACGGTAGCGATACTCGCCGTTTAGGCGATGAGCCGAGCGATCGTGACGGACTGCGGCGAAGAGTTCTAACGTTCGATCGTCGAGTGGTAACACCCCATGCCGATGAGCTTCTTGCCACCAGAGGTCGATGAGTTCTTGTGCGACACCAGGTTCGGAATCTGCGAGGTTCTCGCATTCCGAAGGATCAGCTGTGAGGTTGTAGAGCTCCCACGGTTCGGTGTCGAAGTCATCACCTTGGTTGTGTTTTGTCACGGCCTTCCACCACTCACCATCGCGTTCAGCGATGAGCGCCCGACTACCACTGTTCTCAAAATATTGAAGGGTGTTTGTCGCGGCTGCTTCTGGGTCGCGCAGGACGCTTGCAAATGAGTGGCCCGTCACAGGAAGTTGTTCGACTCCTCGGAATGTCAAGGGTGGGTCGACTCCAAGCAGATCAAAGATTGTTGGGGTGATGTCAGAGACACTCACAAATTGATTGCGTTGGGTTCCCGACTGCTCGCTCAAACCGTCAGGCCATCTCACAATAAGTGGAACGTGAACTCCCCCTTCATGAGTGTTCTGCTTGTACCAACGGAACGGCGAATTTCCGCATTGAGCCCAACCCCACGGATAGTTGGTATGCGAATGCGGTCCGCCAATATCGTCGATGCGCTCAATCGCTTCGTCGGGAGTTTCCAAGATTCCGTTGAAGAATTTCATCTCGTGCATCACCCCGAATGGCCCACCCTCTTGAGATGCACCGTTGTCAGCGAGCAGCACAAACACGGTGTTGTCGAGCTCGCCAAGCTCTTTTAGTCCATCAACAAACCGGCCAATTTGGTCGTCTGCATGGTCAAGAAATGCTGCGAATGCCTCCTGCAATCGGCACGCGAGACGGCGTTGGTTCTCGGGTAGTTCGTCCCACGCTTGCACACCCCAATTTCTCGGTGCGAGCTTCGTGTGTTCAGGAATCACGCCGAGCTCAAGTTGACGGTTAAACCACCGTTGGCGGACAACATCCCAACCCTCGTCGTACCGCCCGCGATATTTCTGCATGTACTCAGTCGGCGCTTGGTGCGGGGCATGTGTGGCCCCAAATGGAAGGTACGCAAAGAATGGACGATCAGGCCGAATGCCTTTTGAGTCGTTGATCATCTGCAGCAAGTTGTCGACCAGATCTTCCGACAGGTGATAGCCCTCATCTGGCGAACGTGGTGGTGAAATCTGTGAGTTATCCCGAACCAGCTCCGGATGAAACTGATCGGTTTCTCCCTCAAGGAATCCATAAAACCGATCAAACCCTCGACCAAGTGGCCACTGTTCAAACGGACCAGCCGCAGAAATGTCACTCGTCGGTGCGAGATGCCACTTTCCGGCGCAAAACGTTGCGTATCCGTTCGATTTGAGCACTTCGGCGATCGTGGCAGCACGCTCCGAGATATGCCCCAGTTGATGAGGGAACCCGGTTCTCCAGTTTGATACGCCTCTCATACCGACTGCGTGTTGCGACCTGCCGGTGAGCAACGCTGCTCGAGTGGGTGAGCACAATGGGGTCACATGGAAGTTTGTGAACTTCACCCCATCGGCCGCTAGTGCGTCGATATGCCGTGTATCGATGTCTGACCCAAAGCATCCAAGTTGGGCAAATCCGGTGTCATCAAGGAGCACAATGACAACGTTGGGAGCGTTCGCTCCAGGGTTGACGCCATGATCAAACGATGGAGTCGACTCAGACAGCGTTCGACCAATTGTTGCGCCAGTTGATTCCCACGACTCGCCGGTACTCATTCGGGAATCTTGCTTGAGTCAGCCCTGCTCGTCAATCACTCGAGTAAGAGCATCGACGCCCAGCTTCGGCCTGCACCATCAGGGTGAGCGTTAGCCAATTGAGTCGAGAGCAATCACAACGCCGGCGTCGACGATCACGTTGACCCGCGACAGCGAGTAATCCTCGGTCACCATGAGAAACTCTCCATCACGCTGGACGACACGCATCGTGAGCCCAAATTCTGCGGCGAGGGCAGAGAATTCATCTTCGGTGTACAGCGCGTCGACCACCTCTTCGAGGAACTGAACTGTCATCTCGTCAAGTTCTTCGAATTGGCTGTCGATGACCACGGCCACGCTCTCGCTCATCCGCCCGATATCACCTGAATATCCGCCACCGGATGCTGGCTCAGATACCGCGGGAAGTGGTGCTGGCTCGTCATCTTGGATGTAGACAGGAGTTTCGATGAGGTACTCGTCAGTGACCGCCGGAACGGTGTACCAGCCACCGTCATCTCCAATAAATCGATATGCCGGAACGAGCCATGTGTTCTCATCAACATCGGTTGCCCACCACAGATCGGCGACGACATCAACGAGTGTCACGGTGATTTCCTCCGGATCACTCGGCTCAATCCACATTTCGTCGTCGGCAAGATCTTCAGCAGCCATATCTTCAGCCGCAGCATCGAGTTCATCCGGGTCCTGCGCCGGTTCATCAATCGAGCCTGACTCTTCTGCAACCTCGGCTATTACGAAGTCGCCACCATACGATCCACCTGACCCGAGGTAGTTCGACCGGAGTCGTTCAAGAGCCGTATCGACATCAATCAATGGGTACGGCCCTACTTGTTCAGGACTCACGAACGATCCGCCTGCCCATTGCAGCGCGCCCTCAGCGCCGAACCCGAAACTCCAGTTCTCGCCAGTTGTATCGACGCCGTCAAGGAGCGTGCGACTTGCATATACCGATGCGTACCAGTCGTCAGCACTGACATCGAACGTCAGTCCTTCTGCGTCGAACCCAGCCGCTGCAATGAGCTCGCGAGCTGCAGCTTCTGCTTCCTCGGCGGTTGGAACACCTGAAGGAGGCTCAGGCTCTGGGCAGTCGACGGTGACGTTTCCTTCAGAGTCGATGCTTTCGCTGCAGGCATACAGCTCATCCATTCCCTCACGCTCAGCCCAATCAGGTGAATACCACCAGTAGTGCTGGCTATATGCATCAATCGTGAGCGAAGGTGCAGAACCGTCTTCGGGACCGAATGCCCATGCTGCCTGATACTCAGCGGGACGAGATTGTGGAGTTGGATCAACGCCGAATGCCGTCGCGAGTCGCACTGCTACTTCCTCAAGAACGGTCGAACCTGATCGATAAACGTAACCCGTTGAGTTGGCCGGTAACGCTGGCAGATCACCAACAACGAAATCGGTGACAATCGTCCACGGCATCATGTAGTCGGACGCCATGTCACCATCGATCGCAGATTCGTCTGCAACCAACATCGCAGACTCGGCAGAGTCTGCAACAGCCGATTCTTCGGTTGCGGCAGAGGCTCCTCCATTCATCGCTCCGACGCGAATGACCTCTGGCGGGGTGAGACCACCCGAATCGGTGTCGTCGGCAATGCACGCCGTCGCCGACAAGCCAAGTGCAAACACCACGGCGGAGGACCTCAGAACAGGATTCATTCGCATATTCCTTTTGACGTTACGAGATTGTTGAAAGTTCCCAGTCAGACGCTCACCAACGCGTCAACAAATTCGGTTGGATCGAAGGGCACCAAATCATTGATCTGCTCACCTACTCCAACGAACTTCACTGGTATACCGAGCTCAGTCTCAACCGCGAAGACAATGCCACCCTTCGCAGAGCCATCGAGTTTCGTCACCACAACTCCGGTGACTCCGGTAGCAGCAGCAAATTCTCTCGCCTGAGCAAGCCCATTCTGACCAGTGGTCGCATCAATGACGAGGAGTGTCTCGGTGACAACACCGCTCCCCTTTTCTGCGACGCGCCGCACCTTCGATAATTCATCCATCAAGTTTTGTTTGTTGTGGAGTCTTCCCGCGGTGTCGGCAAGAACAAGATCAAACCCTTTAGCTGTCGCCCGCTCAACGGCATCAAAGACGACGCTCGACGGGTCAGCACCATCAGCACCCCTAACAATGTCTGCCCCTGATCGCTCAGCCCACATTTGCAATTGGTCCGCCGCAGCAGCTCTGAACGTGTCACCAGCCGACAGCAACACCGTTGAACCCGCCGCAATCTGTCGAGAAGCGAGCTTGCCAATCGTTGTCGTCTTTCCTACCCCGTTGACACCGACGAAGAGCCAAATTGATGTGCCGTCGTCATCACGCATCGTGAGCTCTCGGTTCGCACCTTCAAGTTGAGCAACCATCGATTCACGAAGGGCTGTGATGAGCGCCTCTGGATTCTCAATTTCGCCGTTCGAAACGCGATGCCGCAACGGATCAAGCAAGGAGTTGGCAACTCCGATACCGACATCTGCGATCAAGAGTGCATCTTCGAGTTCTTCCCAAACGATGTCGTCGATGCCAGAGCGACCAAGTACTGAGCCAATCGCATCAGAGAATGCTCCTCTCGCCCGAGCCAAGCGATCGCGCATCGACCTCGGAGCCTCAGGCTCAGCGGTTGAAGTCTCAGCGACTTCAATAACTCCGTCATCATCACGCGCATCCTCATCATCGTCACCGACTTCATCGCTCGTGCCGTCAAAAGCAGGATCTGCATCACGAACAACAACCTCAGGCTCCGCTACTGAGACCTGGGCCTGCTGTTCGGGGATCCTCACGGCTGGCTGCTGATTGCGAGTCGATTCGCTTGAGCTGCTTCGGCGGCGGCCAGCGATGACAACCCCGGCACCGAACCCAAGCACCAGCAGGATGAGAACGAGATAAATCCAGTTGTTTTGGTCCATCACCAGTTGACGCTATCTGTGACGACGACTGGTATTGAGAATGCAGCTCACTGCGCTGCAGCGGTCGAGACCCGCTCGGTCACGACCTTTGAAGAACCACCCGGCTGCATTGACACCCCGAGCAATGCATCGCCTGCTTCCATCGTGCGCTTCTGGTGCGACACAATGAGCAACTGCGCTTCTTTGCGGAATTCTTGAATCAGATTCAAGAATCGGTGCAGGTTGACATCGTCAAGCGCCGCTTCAACTTCGTCCATGACATAGAACGGCGAAGGACGAGACCGGAACACAGCGAAGAGGAACGCAAGGGCGGTCAAGGAGCGCTCGCCTCCAGAGAGCAGAGAGAGTTTCTTCACGTTCTTTCCGCTCGGCTTGGCTTCGACTTCGATACCGGTGTTCAACATGTCATCTGGAGCGGTC
>JALRDI010000220.1 GCA_023257035.1 Ilumatobacteraceae bacterium
CTCATTCGACGTCGATGACGAGGGCCTCCAACGTTCATACGACCGCCACCGCGACGCCTACATCTCGACTTTCGATCGCCTCGGCCTCCCCTACGTGATTGTCTCAGCGATGTCAGGAGCAATGGGTGGCTCAGCATCAGAAGAATTTCTCGCCCCCATCGACGTTGGCGAAGACACGTTCGTTCAATGCACCTCGTGTGGGTATGCCGCGAACACCGAAGCTGTTCTCGTTGCGACATCCTCGCCTACAGCGAGCGATCACCCTGCTGCGCTCATCGTTGACACTCCAAATACTCCGACAATTGACACTCTCGTTGATCACCTGAACGCGACTTCTGTGACGCAGCGACCAGATCGTCCATGGGCGGCGAATGACACGCTCAAAAATGTGCTCGTAAATCTTGTTCACCCAGATGGCGCCATTGAGCCACTCGCAATCGGAGTTCCGGGCGATCGCGAGGTTGACCTCAAGCGGGTCGAAGCGCAGGTTGCACCCGCAGAACCTGCCCCATTCACCGATGCAGACTTTGAAAAGTATCCAGCGCTCGTGAAGGGCTACATCGGCCCGGAGGTTCTCGGAGAGAACGCTGCTTCAGGAATTCGCTACCTCGTCGATCCACGCGTTGTTGATGGAACTGCCTGGGTCACCGGAGCAAATGTTTCTGGAAACCACGTCATCAACCTTGTCTGCGGACGGGACTTCACGCCTGATGGTTCGATCGAAGCTGCAGAGGTCCTCGAGGGCGATCCGTGCTCAACATGTGGCGCACCAATGACAATTGCTCGTGGCATCGAGATTGGACACATCTTCCAACTGGGCCGCAAATATGCCGAAGCCCTCGACCTCAAAGTGCTCGATGCCGAAGGCCAGCAAGTCACCGTAACGATGGGGTCATATGGAATCGGCGTGTCGAGAGCAGTCGCTGCCATTGCTGAATCACACCATGATGAGTACGGACTGTGTTGGCCCCGTGCGGTTGCACCAGCTGATGTTCACCTCGTGATTGCAGGTAAGGACGACGGGCCACAACGTCCTGCCGCAGAAACCCTTGCCGCCGAATTTGAGGCTGCAGGCATTGATGTCCTCTTCGATGACCGCGAGGGAGTGTCACCTGGCGTGAGATTCAAAGATGCTGAACTCATCGGGATTCCGACGATTGTCATCGTTGGCCGGGGCATTACCGATGGTCTTGTCGAGGTGAAAGATCGCCTCACCGGCGAACGCGCCGATGTTCCAATCGGTGAAGTCACCGCTCAGATCTCAGCGCTGCTCAAAAGTTCGTAGACAGTCACGCGAAGGCGGTGCGCAACTGCTGCGCGATCCAATCAATTGCTTCTCCAGCCTCGGGAATGAGCACCCGCAACGAAAAGAACCCATGAATTTGACCCGAGAAGGTACGGAGTTCTGTCGCCACACCAGCCTGGCTGAGCGCTTCTGCATACGCAGCCCCCTCATCGCGAAGTGGGTCAAAGCCGGCGTTGAGCACCGAAGCACCTGCAGTTCGACGCAACCGATCAGGCGAGTTCGCGAGTGGCGAAACAGAAACATCTTCAGCCGAGATGCCGGTTCCGTTGAGGTAATGCCCCACAAACCACTCCATTCCTGCCTTCGTTAGTAGATATCCCTCTGCATTTTCTTCAATTGATGGATGCGACAACGTGAGGTCGACTACCGGATACACCAAGGCCTGGTGACATAGAGCATCGCCAAGTTCGAGCGCAACAAGCGCAGCAAGGTTGCCACCTGCAGAATCGCCGCCGACCGCGACCCGCGTATGGTCGAGACCAATTTCTCGACCATGCTCAAGAACCCATCTCGTCACCGCTGAGCAATCCATTACCGCTGCAGGCGCTGGATGCTCAGGTGCAAGCCGGTAGTCGACTGAGACCACGGCGCACCCGGCAGATGCAGCAAGATCTTGACATACGGCCAACGATGACGCCGACGAACCGATCACCCAACCACCGCCGTGGAACCACACCAACACGGGTGGTTTCGCCAGATTGTGCGGACGCACCACATGACAGGGCACCCCGTCGATGGTCATCTCGACTACCGACTCGACATCGGCCCCTTCTCCGCCGAATGGCGCCATTGCGTCATATGCAGCGCGCGCATCAACTGGTGCCGATTCATGAAGTGGAGTTCGACCAGCGTCAACCAGAATCTGAAGGAAATTCTCTGCCGAAGTATCGAGCCTCATGAATGAATCATTTCACACCCGCCACTCGACGAGATCACGATCGATCTCGTCAATCGAACGGCGACCTGAGAGAGCCATTGTTCGGCGAACACCTTCGTCGAGGAACTTGATGACATGGTCGACTCCGCGCTCTCCTGCTGCGCCCATGCCATAGAGATAGGCGCGACCGATGGAACACATGTCAGCGCCAAGAGCAAGGGCTTTGACGATGTCGGAACCTCTTCGGATGCCACCGTCGCAAATGATCTTCACTTGACCACCAACTGCTTGCGCCACTGGCTCAATGAGCTCAACAGGGGTCGGCGCGTCATCGAGTTGTCGTCCGCCGTGATTTGACAATGCAATGCCTTCAACTCCAGCATCGACTGCCCGTTGGGCATCGTCAACCCGCTGGATGCCTTTCAGGATGATCGGACCATCCCACAGCGAACGGAGCCATTGCACATCATCCCAGGACAACGCCTGATCGAAGCTGTGCATCACATGTTCGGCAAGCGAGATTGGATCAGTGCCGTCTTCGTCATGGCCATCATGGCCGACCACATTCGCGAACATGATGGGCGGATTCGTGATGAAGTCAAGTGTCCATCCTGGGTGCAAGATGCCGTCGACAATGGTGCCAGGACCAATCTTGGGAGGAATCGTGTAACCGCGCCGAACGTCACGTTCTCGCCGACCGAGTACCGCCGTGTCAACAGTGAGCCACAGCCCGGTGTAACCGGCTGCTTTTGCTCGACCTACAAGTTCTGCAACAAGTCCACGGTCGCGCCAGGTGTACACCTGAAACCACTTGTCGACGTTCGGCCCTGCGGTGGCAACTTCTTCAATGGAGCGGGTCGCCATCGTCGACAACGAATACGGAATGCCCGCTCGCTGCGCCGCACGAATAACGGCAAGTTCACCCTGCGAATGAGTAATTCGGGTGTACCCCGTCGGCGACAACATCAGCGGCAACGGCAATTTGCTGCCCAGAAAGTCAACTGAGGTGTCAATGTCGCTCACATCACGAAGTACGTTCGGACGCAAGCCGACACGACCAAACGCGGACGAGTTTCGTTCAAGTGTGCGCTCATCTTCCGCTGCGCCATCGATGTAATCGAATACACCCCGAGGAAGGCGTCGCCGGGCGATCCGCCTCAAATCCTCAATATCTGCACAACCGGACAGACGACGTTCAACAGGGTCAAGTTCAATCGGCTTGAAGCGCACAACTGAACGGAATGTTCGATACATCGAACGCGGATCGAGCGACATCACTTCACCTCAATCGAACCGAACGAGGCCCTGATCGATCACCGTGCGGTCACCGACAGAGGTCGTAAACATCGCCGAGCCGTCACCGTTGTCCCAGGCCCGAATGTCAAGAGTGTCACCCGGAATAACGGGGGAGGCGAAACGCGCCTCGATGTGCTTGAAACGTGATGGGTCAGATCCACACAAGGAGTGAAGCAGACCGCGGCCAGTGAAACCGTATGAGCAAAGGCCATGAAGAATCGGCACAGGGAACCCGCCACGGGCGGCGAATGACGGGTCGGTATGCAGAGGATTACGGTCTCCCGACAATCGGTAGACAAATGCCTGATCAGGTGCCGTGGTGTAGCTCACTATGTGGTCAGGATCACGTTGTGGAGGTTCGTTCACCGGACCAGAAGGCCCGCGATCTCCGCCCCAACCGCCGGCCCCGCGAATGAATGCAGATGAACGAAGTGTGCAGAGCACACCGTCGTCGTCGGTAAGCGTTGTCTCTGACACGACCACTGCGGCCTTGCCTTTGTCATACATTGCGACGATCTCACTTTGCATCGTCGCAGAGCCTGCCGTTGGAAGCGCCCGCAATGGGGTAACCGCCTGTTGGCCGTGCACCAGCAATGCCGGATCGAACTCACCTACGGCTCGCATTGGGGAGCCTTTCCCCCAACCAAGCACTACCGGGAATGTCGGGAACACTTGCTGCACGACATCAGCAGTGTTCTCCGTGGTGAACGCCAATTCGTCAGCTCCAGCACCGATACCGACGGCGTAGAGCAAACAATCTTTCGAGTCCCAGGAGATCTCAACAGGATCTCCCTTCGCTCCTACTGCAGATGGGTCGAGTGGCATGTCAGTTTCCTTCCTGTGGCTGGGGTGGCCCGCCAGCGACACCGTTCATACCCGAGTTCTTGCGGGCTGTTGACAACAACGTTTCGACAACTGGGCCGAGTGCTTCTGGGTCTTCGAGTGGCGAAACCGAAGGCCCGCGAACCCAGCCCTCGGCGACGGCCAAGAATTCTCCCGATGCCTCAAACACCCGCCCGGTGACACCACTTGATTCCTCTGACGCCAGCCAAGTTGCAATCGGGGCGATCCAACGCGGTGACCGAAGATCAGCTTCCTCGGGGGTTTCCGGTGCAGGACCAAGGTTCTCGGTCATTCGGGTCAATGCCACTGGTGCAACGGCGTTGACCGTGACGCCATAGCGAGCCATCTCTAACGCTGAAATCACGGTAAACGCGGCGATGCCCGCTTTTGCAGCCCCGTAGTTGGTCTGGCCAGGGTTTCCGTAAATTCCGGAAACTGACGATGTATTGATGATTCGACCACTCACTGTCTCACCAGCTTTTGAGCGATCACGCCAATACCCACATGCGTGCTTGGCAGGAGCAAATGTTCCTTTGAGGTGCACATTGATGACGGCATCCCATTCTTCCTCCGTCATATTCACCAACATCCGGTCTCGAAGAATTCCGGCATTGTTAATGACAGCATGCAAGTCGCCAAAGGTGTCGATGGCCTGAGCGATCATTCGACCTGCACCATCGAAATCGGCAACGTTGTCACCGTTCACAACTGCTTCACCGCCCATTGCGATGATCTCGTCGACTACTGATTGCGCTGGAGTGAGTTCCCCACCGGTGCCGTCAACAGCGCCACCAAGGTCATTCACGACCACCTTTGCACCTTGACGAGCAAGGCTGAGGGCATGCTCGCGCCCGATCCCTCGTCCAGCGCCCGTGACAATCGCTACTCGCCCTTCACAAAGTCGTGCCATGGTTCCTCCACATGATTGACGAGCCGTAGACCCGTACACCTGTTAACCCGATCAGATTAGAGCCCGCGGCCGAATCAAACGGGAGGCGGAGAGTTGCGCCTGACATGTTTCGCGAACAAATCAGCGTGCGCAGTAGAACCCCTCTAGTCTCAACTGAGTGCCAACTGGTCTCCCTCACAACATTGATGCACTTGTCGTAGGCGGAGGTCCTGCCGGATCTGCGGCGGCAATTGTCCTCGCTCGCGCAGGAAAGTCTGTTGCGGTTGTCGACAAATCAACGTTCCCGCGAGACAAATGTTGTGGCGACGGGCTCACCACGCTTGCCCTACGGGAACTCGAAGACCTCGGGATGCCATCGAGTGACATCTCCTCCTTCACAGAGATTG
>JALRDI010000238.1 GCA_023257035.1 Ilumatobacteraceae bacterium
CTCTTTCCCTCCCCGACGCTCTTCCGATCTTATTTCTTTGGGCAAGGTGCCGTCGGTATCGGACAGTTACTGAAGCGCTATTCAAGTCGCCTTGAGGGTGAGGAACTTCTTGCTGCTGTCATTATGTCGTCGGCGCTTGGCGTCGTCGTGTTCTTGTTCTTTGGTTGGCTTCAAAACCTTGCAATCGGTAAATGGCACGAGTCGTCGGGCTCTGATTCATAGTTCTCATATTTCTTGCTTCCATCCACCTATCCACCCACCTACCTACCCAAACCACCCATCCAAACAAATTCCAAATCCAAGGGGGAGAACCTTGATTAACCGTTTAACGAGAAAAAAGACATTGAGAACTGCCACCGCGTTTGCATTGGCAGTGTCGCTTGTCGCCGCCTGCGGCGGTGATGATGGAGATGCTGAAGAAGAACCAGCGTCAGAAGAAACAGCTTCGGATGCCGATTCCGGGGTGAGCCTTGCTGGTATCTGCCCTGATCCTTTGGTGATTCAGACTGACTGGCATACGGAGTCTGAGCATGGTGCGTTGTACAACTTGCTCGGTGATGATTACACCGTTGAGAAGGATCGTGGTGCGACTGTTGGCCCGATGACTCTTGGTGGTGTTGATCTGGGTATCGATTTCGAAATTCGTGAGGGCGGCCCTGCTATTGGCTTCTCTTCGCCTGGCTCGATTTTGTACAGCGATGATTCGGTGCATTTGGCGTATGCCAATACTGATGCGCAGATTCTGTCGTGGCAGGACACTCCGTTGTTGTCAGTTGTTGCGCCGTTGGAAAAGAACCCGCAGATGATCATGTGGGATCCTGAGACGTATCCAGATGTTGAGGATCTCAGCGATCTTGGTGAGCTTGGTGTGACGATCAACATCTTTGCTGGCCAGACGTATGCCGATGTCTTCGTGGCGCTCGGTGTGTTGGATGCAGATCAGATTGATCCTTCATACGATGCAACTCCTGCACGTTTCATTGCAGAACAGGGTGCTATTGCTCAGCAGGGCTTTGCTTCTTCTGAGCCGTATGCCTACAAGAACACCTATGAGGAATGGGGCAAGGACGTTGCATTCACGTTGTTGAATGACAATGGATTCCCGATCTACAGCCAGACCATTGCAATCAAGCCTTCAATGAAGGACGAGATGGACGCCTGTTTGACCGAACTTGTTCCGATCTTCCAGCAGTCAGTGGTGGATTACCACGGTGATCCTGCTCGCACGAACGCAATGATCGTTGATATCAACGAGCAGTTCGATGACGGCTGGGTATACACCGCTGGTAACGCTGAGTTTGCTGCTGGAGCAATGGCTGAGTACGGCCTCGTCGGTAACGGCCCAGACGCAACAGTCGGCAACATGGATCTTGATCGGATCCAAGAAATGCTCGACAACATTGCGTTGGCTGGTCTTGAGTTCGACGAAACTCTCACACCAGAAGACCTCGTCACCAACGAGTACATCGACACCTCAATCGGCTTCTGATTGAGTAAACGAATTGGGGTGGGTGCCGAACGGCACCCACCCTTTTCGCGTTCAGTTGAGAAATTTGAGGTGCTGTAGTTACGTCTGGCCTGTCTGGCAGTCAAACAAGCTCTTTTAAGACGCGTAACGCAGCGTTTCGACCTGCTCCCCCAAAGATGCCTGCACCAGGGAATGCTGCTGCACCTGCCAGATGCAGGCCTTCAATTGGCCCATAGTGCCGAGTGAGGTCTTTTGGCGTTCCGCGAAATGTCGCCAGGGGTGATCCTGCGTAGGCCGGGGTGTGACCTCGGGGCATGAAAAACTCATTTTCGTAGCGATCTGGGGTCATTGACCGCCAGCGCTTGATCTTCAACGTGCCGGGCTCACATAGTGAGTCAAGGATCGTTAACCAACGTTCTGGTTCGTTGGTGTTCGACCAGTCGTGTTGGTAGGGAGTGAAGAGCACCTCGAGGCTCAACACATGCTCAGTTGGGTCTAACTGCATTGATGTGTCGAGATTTGTCGGAATATTTATCAGCAGACTTGGACGATCAGCGATCGCTCCTTGCTGTCGGCGACTATGTGCTTCATCCAGGTCGGCTGGTGTGGGCGAGACGACGGTTGTTGGTGTGTGGAGGTCAGAGTTGCCAATGTGCTTTCGAAGCCGCTCCTCGAATTTGTAGACCGGCAAACCATCAATGACAAGGTCGAGTTTGGATTCGTAGCCATCGTGTACCGGTTGTGACCGCCACCGTTCAACAGCAGGGTTTGCGTCTGCCGTCGAACCATGAACCCACTCATTGAAGATTTGCTGCGGATCATTTGAGGTCAGCACATGTTTGGCGGAAATGTTTCGACCATCGGCAAGTTCGACTCCAGCGACTCTGTTACCTCTAATAATCAAACCTGTAACCCGTGCTCCGGTGATACACGTTCCACCTGCGGCTAAGAACGATCGATGGATCGCGTCAGTCAGGGCTCCGCTGCCACCCTCTGGTCGAGCTGTTTTGATGAGATGTTTGGTGGCATACAGCGCACCGGCAAGGCCTGTGCCGGGTGTCGTTGGATGTACGCCCCATACGGTGGGTCCGGTGACGATTGCTGGCATCCAGATTTGCCAGTCGTCAAAATAGTGTTGGTACACGTCCTGAGCACTTCTCTTGCTCCACGCAAGAAGTCGCCGAGCGCCCCGACCTTTCATTGTGGCGAGGCGTTGAAGAAAGTGCCTTGTCGAAGGTGTTGTGCGTGCCATTTCGATTACAAGCTCCGCAACTGGCAGAGCGTCATTGAGATAGTTGCGGTAAGGCTCTACCCAATGAGGGTGGGTGTTACTCAATGTGTCGAGGTGTTCCTCAGCGTTGTGCCTGAAGAGCCAAGTTGAATCCGGTTGATAACTCGAATGGATTGATGAAAATTCACCCTCCAGATACCGAAGTCCGTGTCGCGAGAGTTCGAGGTCATCGAAGATCGGAAGAGCGCGAACCATGGTGTGGTCGCAGTTGCAGATATTGAATCGTGCGCCAAGATCAGTCACTGTGGAGGCGCAGCCTCCTACCTCGTTGCGTGCCTCAACGAGAACCGTCGACACTCCGGCGCGAGCAAGATATGCCGCCGCAATGAGACCATTGTGTCCTCCTCCGACGACAACTGCCTCTGCTGCCAGAGCGTCGGTATGCGGGTCGGTTGCTGTCACAGTTCAAACGGTAGCGTTCGGGTGTGCCCAGTTTCGAACAAGGCCACCTGACGAGGAGGCCAGATGAAATTGACGTTGATTGGATGGCAATTCTTCCAGTCGGAGAAACACTGCCATTGCTCGTGGAACCGCATGAGATGACTCCGATAGAGAGTGACTGTCGCGAGTATTTGGTCGATGTTTCGAACACGTTCACATGTCTTGAGGCGTATCGGAATGAGGGTTGGCAACATGCCCATCAGGGAACATTCATTCGAAGCGGTGTCGCCCGGCGCCTTCTTGAAGTGTGCACCTCACTCCCCTTTGGATTTGACCTTGTGATCTTCGATGGGTGGCGATCGCTTGATTTGCAATCGGAACTGTTTACTGCTGCGTACGGTGATGCCAACTTGCCTGAGGGCTACCTCGCACCTCCCAGTCGGGATGTACAACTTCCACCACCTCACGTAAGCGGTGGAACTGTCGACCTCACCCTTTCATTTGAGGGCAATCCCCTTGCATTGGGTACCTCGTTCGACTCATTCACCCATGAAGCACACGCTCTCGCCTTTGAATCTGATGACACTCCAGTTCGGCGGCTCAGGAGACTTCTTTGTTCTGCAATGTGGAAGCAGGACTTCATTGTGTACGAGGGTGAGTGGTGGCACTTTGAGTACGGCACACCGCGGTGGGCCGCAATTCGTGAGGCGCCAGGTTGTTACCAACGCGCGAACCTGCACGACCTTGTTTCGTTCTCACCGACTGTCGTGAACCCATGACGTTTACTTGCGGTCGAATCAGGGGTATTCCTGTCCGCCTACATTGGAGCGCGCTCATCGTTGCGTGTTACCTTGCGTACTCCATCGGTGCATCGGTTTCGATACCGGCGACGGTGTTTGGAGTCGTTTGTTTTGGCGTCTCGATCCTGCTCCACGAACTTGGGCATGCTCTCGTCGCCTCAAAATGTGGTGTGTCAACGACCTCGATCGACCTGTGGGCCCTCGGTGGTGTTGCGAGGCTTGCGAGTGAAGCCCCTACGCCAAAGTCAGAGGGCCTCATTGCAGGAGCAGGGCCTGCCGCCAGTGCCCTGTCGGCGATTATCGCCTTTTCAGCGTGGTGGATGCTTCCAGGTGTAGGTCTCGGTGGCGAGTTCGGCCGAGTGTTGCTTTGGCTCTCGTATCTCAACGCTGCTCTCGCGCTGTTCAACATGTTGCCGGGTTCTCCCCTTGACGGTGGTCGTGTGCTTCGCGCAGTCAGATGGCGTATGCATGGTGACCGTCTTCGTGCGTCCCGTGAAGCAGCTCGCTCCGGCGTTGTGGTCGGTGGACTTATTGTGGCTGGAGCTGCAATTCTGGTGGTGCAGGGCAAAAGCTCGGTTTCTCTTCTCCTTGTCGGTCTTTTCGTACTTGGAAATGCACGAACTGAATTGTCGTTTGCAGAGATTCAGGGGAAGGTGAGGTCAATCACTGTCGGCGCTATTGCGTGGCGGATGCTGGCTCAATTTGACATCAACACAACAGTGGCTCAAATGTTGTCCGAGGTCGAACGGCTTGGAGATGCCGAAGCGGCCGTGGTGGTTGAAACGGGCAGAGCTATCGGCATAGCGATGCTTGATCATGCTGAACGAGTTCCAGTTGAAGATCGTCAGCTAACAATTCTTGGTGACCTTCTGCAACCGTTTTCGAATTATCCGTCAGCAGTCGAGAATCAACTGTTAACAGACATGTTGCCGCTAATTGATCCGCTTGAGCCTGTCATCCTCTTGACGAGCAACGAACAAATTGTTGGAATCGTGCCACCTAGTCGTCTGCGAAAAGTGTTGGAGATTTAACCAAACGCGAGTTATGCGTCGGCAACAATTCCTTCACGGTCGACAACAGGCGGTTTATCGCTCCACGGGAAGTTGATCCAAAGATCCGTGCGTCTCCAGACGTAGTCACATTGCACTACCGAGTGAGACTTTTCGTAGATCACAGCGGTGCGAACTTCACCTACTTTTCCGGCACAGAACTCATGAACGCTCTTAAGGGTGTGACCGGTATCAGCGACGTCGTCGACGATCAGCAATTTTGCGTCTGCCAGATCAACAAAATCTGGGGCCGGGGGAAGAATTCGGGGCACTTCGAGGCGCTCATCGACACCCGTGTAGAACTCGACATTCATTGTGTACGTATTCTTGACTGCGAGGGCGTATCCGAGTGCACCTCCGATCAGAAGGCCACCTCTTGCAATCGACAGAATCATTTCTGGCTCGTAGCCATCTTCTGCAATCATCGTCGCAAGTTCACGCGACGCATTTCCAAACAATTCCCAACTCAGGATTTCACGCTCTTCGGCCATGGCACTGACGCTAGTCGCGACGGGTCGAATTCAACGCTTCGGTGATATCTGACGGTCGAATCGGAACCCTCGTCAAGTGAGAACGTCCCGCGCCAAACTGGTTTACTGCATCTTGGATTGCCGCGATGATCGCAGGTGTTGAGCTGATTGTTGGCGGCTCGCCAACACCCTTCGCTCCCATCGGTGCCTGTGGATCAGGTATTTCGATCAGCTCAGCGACAACTGGTGGCATGTCGGCAATGGTCGGAATGAGATAGTCGGTGAACGACGGGTTCATGATTCTCCCATCCTGTTGAACGATTTCTTCCATTAGGGCGAGGCCTAGACCTTGGGCGATACCACCTTCAATTTGGCCAGTAACCGATAGCGGGTTGAGAGCACGACCAACGTCCTGAACGGTTGAGACCTCCACGACCCTCACAAGTCCGAGTTCAACGTCAACGTCGACGATTGCTCGGTGACCAACGAACGCAAACGCCGTATGACATGCACCTTGACCATTTTCGTCAAGCGGGACTGTGGGCCGATGGCGGAATTCGACCTCTTCATCAAATTCAAGACCCTTGACGACTTCACTCATTAACTGTCGTTCGCCCGTCGCGGTGTTGACTATCGAATCTCCCTCAATGACAAGAGCGAAAGGGTCGCTGCCAGTGCTCGAGGCAACGTGTTCGAAAATCAGTTGACGCACTTTGAGGCACGCCGCCTCGACAGCGCCACCGCTCATCCAAGTTTGACGGGAGGCCGAGGTTGATCCAGCAGAGCCGACACCCGTATCGATGGATTCGAGTGCAACGTCCTCGAGGCCAAGGGTGGTTCGTGCGATTTGCGGAGCGATCGTGATGAAGCCCTGTCCAACTTCGGCAGTTGCGAATTTGAGCGTCACCACTCCATCTCGAAGGGTGCAGCGAGCTGTGCTGTAGTCGTCAAACGCTTCGGAATACATCAGGTTCTTAATCGCAACTCCGTAGCCAACTCCACGTCGTACATCGCTTGCTCTCGTGGTGTTCCCCGCACCTCCGGGTCTGTGGTACGGGTGAGTCTCGACGTCATTGCCGTCGTCGGGGAATGGCATCCGTTCAAGGCCCTCAATGATTTGAAGAACGGGTGCAACGCTTTCTACAACTTGGCCGGTAATCAGTTTGTCGCCGGTTGACATCGCATTTCGACGGCGGATTTCTATCGGATCGAGTCCGCACGCGTGAGCGAGGAGATCCATCTGTCGCTCATGGGCGAAACACGCTTGGACGACCCCGAAACCTCTCATCGCTCCGCAAGGGAGATTGTTCGTTCGTACTGCTACTCCTCTGACCTCAGCGTTTTCACAGCGATATGGGCCCTGAGCATGTGTGACTGCGTTGACGAGAACTGCTGATGAGGTCGATGCGTAAGCACCGCCGTCAAACACAAATTCAGCCTCAACCTTGACCAGCTTTCCTTCCTTCGTGGCGTGATGCCGCATCCATATTTGAGCTGGATGACGGTGAACGTGGCCGAGGAAACTCTCACTGCGTGAGTAGTGCATTTTGACGGGGCGACCGGTTGCGAGGGCGAGGAGGCACACGTGCACCTGTAACGAAATATCCTCTCTTCCCCCGAATGCTCCGCCTACACCACCTAGCACGAGCCGAACGGAGCTCTCTGGAAGATCGAGGCACGCCGCTACTTGGCCAAGATCCTCATGCAGCCACTGTGTCGCAACATGGCATTCAACTCCTGCACCATCGGCATCTGGAATTGCAAGCGCGGATTCAAGGCCAAGGAACGCCTGGTCCTGCATGCCGATCGTGTAGTGATCTTCAACAACAATGTCGCCGATAACCGTGGTATCACCACAGATCACATTCTGCTCACGGATAACATTTCCGTCAGGGTGGATTGGCGGAGTGTCGGTATCCAAGGCAAGTCGCGCATCGATGAGCGGAGTGAGGGGCTCATATTCAACGACGATTGCTTCTAGAGCACGAGAGCAGATTTCTTCGTCGTCAGCAACAACTGCAGCAACTGGTTCACCGATATACCGAACGACGTCGCTTGCGAAGACCGGTTGATCTGAGGCGATCAAGCCGTAGGTCGCCTTTCCGGGTACATCTTCAGCAGTAATAATGCGGTGGACGCCTGTCATGGCGCTCGCATCACTTGTGTCGATCCGAATGATCCGGGCGTGTTGGTGAGGTGACCGGAGTGTTTTGCCAATCAGCATGTTGTCGGCAGAGAGATCTGACGAAAATTCGTAGGACCCTTCTGCCTTAGCGACGCCATCTGGCCGCACTGGAGATTGCCCTAAGCCGCCGTTAATGACGGACTCGCGAATGTCAAGGTCGCTCATGACCGGCCATTCTTCCGTTGCTGCACAACGACTTGAACTGCGTCAATGATCCGCCCGTATCCCGTGCATCGGCAAAGGTTTCCAGCGAGTCCTTCACGAATCTCGTCGACTGTCGGCTCGGGTGTGCGCTCAAGCAAATTTGTGGCCGCCATGATGAGACCCGGAGAGCAGAACCCGCATTGGATTGCACCAGATTCGACAAATGCAGTTTGAACGTCGGTCGAGCCACCAAGTCCTTCCACGGTGACGACGGAGCAGTTCGTGACCGAGGCTGCAAGTACTAAGCAAGAGCAGACCAAGTTGCCGTCGAGTAAAACTGAGCACGACCCGCACTCGCCCTCTTCGCACGCGCCTTTCGATCCTGTGAGACCGAGTCGATCTCGCAGAACGGTGAGAAGGCTCTCGCCGGGATAACTATCGGTTACGCGATGTCGATTGCCATTTATCGACAACTCAAAATGTCGTTCGTCACTTTTCGATGTCATAACGATTTCCTCAGCGTTGTGAGACCCTGCTCAATGAGTCGTTTTGTCAGAACGCCTACCGCATGCTTTCGATATGCCGCAGTCGACCTGTGGTCGTCAATCGGGGTAGCCGACGCTCTTGTCATTTCGACGACCGTTTCGAGATCTGCACTGGTGATTGATGCGATTTCCCAATTAATGGTGGTGCCCGCAAATTGAGAGGCTTCTGTCGACAAAATGACTGTGGGGCCAACAGAACCGAGAGCAATTCGGCAGGTGTTGGACTCAGATGACAACACGACAGCAACTCCGGCGACCGAAATCACCATGGCATTCCGAGTCCCAATTTTCGAATAGCCCTGCCATCCCTCAGTGATCGGAATGTCGACGCGCTCAATAAATTCATCCCGCTCGAGAACGTTCTTCTTTGGTGCGATTGCAAACTCAGATACTGCGACGGTCCGTTGCCCTCTGCTTGATGTAAGCACGAGGGTTGCGTCAAGTGCCACCAGTGCACACACGCCATCGCCTGCCGGACTCGCGGTAGCGAGATTGCCGCCAATAGTTCCTGCAGTACGAATCTGATGACTGCCGACGGTCCGAGCAGCTTGGCTCAGGCAGGGTGCAATTTCGGCGATCGGAGCAGTAAGAAGGTCGTCCCATCTGACGCCGGCGCCAAGCCTGAGAACTTGCTGTTGATAATCAACTTCGACGGTGGACAACTCTGCAACCAAACGGAGGTCGACGATGAGATCGTCCGGCGCAAGCCGTGTTGAACCATGATTCAGTCCAACCATGAAGTCGGTACCTCCTGCGAGCAACACGGTGTGTGACTCTTCGTCAAGAAGTTCGGTGAGTTCACCGATTGAGCGAGGATGAGCAACAGGCACGAGTTGAATTCTAGAAGTTGCAGACGATGGCAGGCGTTAACGAGCTCATCGTTAGGGGCGATGCGCCTTGACAGTCCATTTATTCTTTTCAACAGACAATTTGGGGAGCGTTATGGCATACGACCACTCGCAGACAGATGAACCTCCAGTAACAGACTGGCTCCACGACTGGGATTGGCTTGATCCGGCCTGGGGAGTGGATGCGATCTCGATTTGGAACAGCATTCGAGAACAATGTCCAGTTGCGAGCACTGAGCGATATGGGAGAGCCTTTCTTCCAGTGACGATGGAAGCTGTCCAGGCAATTGCACAGGACACAGAACATTTCTCCTCTTGGCGTGTTTCCGTTGCTCGACCTGACGCTCCCCCGCGAGCTGCACCACCAATTACCTCTGATCCTCCTGACCATCACGGGCATCGTCGGCTGCTCCTTCCATCGTTTAATCCGAAGGCGATTGCTTTGATGGAGGACGACATGAGGAAGTTTTGTCGAAACCTCATTTCACAAATTGGAGACACCGACGTCGCCGATGCAGCTGAGCAATACAGTCAGCACATTCCGGTGCACGGAATTTGTTCAATGCTCGGTGTTCCGGAATCTGACGCTGACATGTTCCGAGATTGGATTTATCGCAACTTCCAACTCGCCCCTAAAGACCTTGATGAGCGGATGCGTGTTATTGCAGAGATGGTTGCCTACTCATCGGCCGCCCTTGCCGAGCGGCGGCGAGAACCGAAGGACGATCTACTAACCCTCATCGCGCACGCCGAAATTGATGGTGAAACAGTTTCAGAAGAGCTTCAAGTTGGTTATGTCCAGCTCATGGTGCTCGCCGGAATCGATACGACGTGGAGTGCTATTGGATCTGGACTGTGGCATTTCGCTCAGCATCCCGACCAGCGCAAACGTTTGGTAGCTGTGCCGAATGGCGATGCTCTCTGGGTTCAAGCCGTTGAGGAAGTGCTGAGGTTTTACGCTCCCGTCACAATGGCACGCCAAGTCATCGGGGAGACCGAGATTTCAGGGTGCCCAATGCACGCTGGTGATCAGACCTTGGTTACGTTCCCGGCTGCGAATCACGACCCAGCAGCGTTCGACCGTCCTGAAGAATTCGACATCGATAGAGAACGAAACCGCCACGTCGCATTTGGACTCGGGATTCACCGGTGCCTCGGTTCAAATCTCGCACGACTTGAACTCACCGTTGCCCTTCAGGAATGGCTTCGGGCGTTCCCTAACTACGACCTCGACCCAAATGGGGAAACGACGTGGGCGAACGGTCAAGTACGCGGGCCAAGAAATATTCCGGTAGTACTCAACAGATAACTGATCCGCCTGCCAGACTGACCGGTCTTGGACTTCCCAGCCGTCTCGGAAATTATTCCTGTCGTTCTCATTGTCGGCATCGCTGCCTGCATTTTCATGATCGCCGGTTTTGGGTTTGCCCTGTTTGCGGTGCCTTCGATCAGTCTGTTCATGCCGGTAACCGAATCGGTCGCACTCATTGCACTTCTTGGACTCACGAGTGTGCTCCGTCAGTCGGTTGTTCTTCGAAACCAGGTTGATCGCGCAAGTGCGGTCCGCTTTTCGCTCTTCGCTGTTGCAGGAATGCCGGTCGGATTTTGGATCGTGACTGCCATTTCCGATCAAGCACTACGGATATTTCTTGGCGTTAGCACGATCATTGCAACGTTCGTATTACTCCGTAGGACGGAAAATCACTCTTCTCATCAATCGGTTGAGAACGGCTTCGCCTTCATCTCAGGAGTCCTCAACACGTCGATAGGGACAAACGGGTCACCGTTGGTATTCGCGCTTGAAGGTCGTCGGCTTACGCCAGATCAATTTCGAGGAACTATTGCGGTCATTTTTGCCGTGAGCGGAATCGTGACGACCACAATTTTCGCGTTCGACGGGCGGTACACAACCCGACTGTTATTGCTCGCCTGTTGTGCCTTGCCAACCTGGTTCGTAGGGACATTGTTGGGTAGCAGAGTTGCGGAGCGAATCAATCAGCAGCAGTTTCGTGCGTCGGTTTTGTGTCTTCTTGGGATCACTGGGATTTCTACATTGATTTCTGCGCTGTAGAGACTGAACAATTTATTCTTCGGTGGCTTGCAGGTGACGAGCGTCACAATGTACATTTCGTACACCACCTCTGGTCGAAGTGAGGTGGTCTCCAGGGGGACTTCGACATGTTGGGAGGGGGTTGCGTTGTCATCGGTAGACGGATCGTCTTCGACACCATTACTCTCGGTACGCAATCTACGAACCCATTTTGATGTCGGTGGACATGCAGTCAAAGCAGTTGACGGTGTCTCGTTCGTCGTCCATGAGGGAATGACACTCGGCGTCGTGGGCGAGTCTGGGAGTGGAAAGACAGTGCTCTCCCGCTCGATCATGGGTATCAACACTGCGAGCAACGCGTCCACGACTGGGTCTGTGCGTTACAACGGAACCGAATTGATCGGAAAGAGTAAGCGCGAGCTCAGAGATTTCTGGGGCGAAGAGATGGCCATGGTCTTCCAAGATCCAATGACCTCACTCAATCCCGTTGTTCGCATTGGCCGCCAACTGACAGAACACCTTAGGGCTCATAAGAAGATGTCGAAGGCAGCCGCTACCGAACTTGCCATCCAATTGTTGACATGGGTCAGAATCCCAGAGCCAGAGCAGCGCCTCTCGAACTATCCACATCAAATGTCAGGGGGTATGCGCCAGCGAGTGTGTATTGCGATTGCTCTTGCCTGCTCCCCTCATTTGCTGTTTGCTGATGAGCCGACCACCGCTCTTGACGTGACGGTGCAGCACCAGATTCTTAATCTGCTGAGTCAGCAGCAGTCAGAACGCAAGATGGGAATGGTGCTTGTCACCCACGATCTTGGTGTGGTCGCAACCCGAACCGATGAAATCGCAGTCATGTATGCGGGAAAGATTGTCGAGAAGGCATCAACGTCGACGCTGTTCAGCGACATGCGTCATCCGTATACGCAGTCATTGTTCTGGTCGATTCCCAAGACCTCCGAGCCCAAACACACTCGGTTAAGCGCAATCGTTGGTCGCCCGCCAAACCTTGCAGCACTTCCAGTCGGATGTTCGTTCGCAGATCGATGTCCGTATGTCCAGCCGATCTGCCGCGAGGTGGAACCTCAACTCACAACAGACTCAAACCATTCGTTCGCCTGTCATCTTCCCGTTGGAAGCGCTGACGCAGATGCTGCGCTTTCTTCGAACATTGCTCAAGGACTCGCTCAATCAGAGGCCGCAGCAATCCGGCGAGACGCGCAAACCGGAGCCTCGGCGTAATGGCGGGATCAGGTACCTCTCACCTGCGGCAACACGAAGATGTCGTGCTGCGAGTTGAGAATCTCACCGTTGAATTCCCAGCGAAGGGTGGCAAGGTCGTACATGCTGTCAGTGGCATCAGTTTTGATGTATTGCGTGGGGAAACCCTCGGACTGGTCGGTGAGTCTGGATGCGGAAAATCGACCACGGGACGTGCACTCCTTCAGTTGCCTGCGCCAACTGGCGGGTCTGTTCAACTCGATGGCGAAGAGTTGACCTCGCTCAATCGGTCCGCAATGACATCTCGCAGGACCGATATACAGATGATCTTTCAGGACCCCATCTCGTCGCTGAACCCACGTCGGACAATCGGCAAGATCGTTGCGGAACCACTTGAGGTGTGGGGCCCTAAGGCTGAGGACGAACAGTGGAAACTTGTCTCTGAAATTCTTGATGCGGTTGGTATTGACCCCGATAGTGCTCGATACAAGCGCCCGCACGAATACTCGGGTGGCCAGTGCCAACGTATTTCAATTGCACGTGCGCTCGTCATGGAGCCAAAGGTCATTATTTGCGACGAACCGGTGTCAGCTCTTGATGTTTCCGTTCAGGCGCAGATTCTCAACATGTTGGAGGATTTGAAAGCCAAATATGGTCTGACGCTGGTGTTCATCGCCCACGACCTTGCCGTCGTAAAAAACATCAGCGACCGAGTTGCTGTGATGTACCTCGGAAAGATGTGTGAGATTTCCGAATCGGATGAGTTGTATGCACGTCCAGCACATCCGTATACGCGCTTGCTGATGGATTCACATCCCGAGCCAAACCCGAATGCTGAGATTGATGAATCGGTCGTTCTTGGTGGCGAAATTCCAAGCCCGATCAACCCGCCTTCAGGCTGTCGATTCCGAACAAGGTGTCCATTCGCAGATGAACGTTGTGCCGCCGAAGAGCCAACCATGACGATGGTCTCCGAGGGTCATTACGTCGCCTGCCATCACCCATTGGCTGAGGCTTCATAATGCCAGCGATGCACAACCAAGTCGTTATCAAAGATCGTTGTGGCGATATGCCACTCCGATCCTTCATGACTCCCGATCATGGAGGAGCAAACACTTATCAAGGGAACCAAAATGGGGGTAACTGCAATGAGACGTAAAAGTCTGTATCGCGCAGTCGCATTCCTTGCAGCCGCGGGCTTAATCGCCGGCGCCTGTGGAGGAAGCGATGACAGCGCACCCGCCGACACTGCTGAAGAGTCCTCGGAAGAGGCTCCAGCGGAGGAACCAGCTGTTGAAGCTGGTGACGAAGCTGAAGGCGATGTCGACACTGCTATTGAAGAAGTCGAAGACACCGTCAGCTATGGAGGCTCCATCTCAGTGGGCCTTGAGGCTGAGGCAACTGGTCTTCGCCCGTGGGAGGACACCTGTTCATCACCGTGTTACAACATGATGGCAGCGGTGTACGACAAGCTCATGGAACAAGACGCCAACGGCGCCTACACGCCGTACCTCGCTGAAAGCATCACGCCAAACGAAGATTTCACGGTTTGGACGATGACTCTTCGTTCGGGTGTGACGTTCCACAATGGTGTTGATCTCACAGGCCAAACGATTGCGGATATGTTCCCGATTCAACAAGCTGGTGCCGCTGGATCGAGTGCCATCTCGGCCGCAAATCTCAGCAGCGTTGAAGCAACCGGAGACCTCGAAGTGACGTATACGTTGTCGCAAGGCAACTCAGCATTCCCAGCCTCACTGTCTCGTGCGCCAATCGGAATGGTCTTCGATCCAGCAGCGGCAGCAGCTGATTCAGAGGGCTATTCAATGGCACCAATTGGTACCGGCCCATTTGTGATCGACTCACGTGACCTCGACAACGAGACGACATTCGTGCGCAACGACAACTACTGGGCAACTGATCCGGACGGCAACGCGCTTCCGTATCTCGACTCCATTTCGTTCCGGCCAATTCCTGACGAAGGTACTCGCCTTGACGCACTCCTTTCAGGAACCGTCAATGCAATGCAAACACTTCGTCAAGGAACCATTCGTGACGCACGTGCGGCACGAGACGATGATGGCGCAGACATCACTCTGTATGAATTCCAGGGCAACAACGTTGGTGGCGGCATGTTCAACACCGCTGTTCCGCCATTTGACGACGTTCGTGTTCGTCGCGCTCTTGTGCTGATGAATAGCCAGGAACAGGTCATCGAGGCCCTTGGTGGTACAGGCATTTCGCTGCCAGGTACCCAATGGTTTAGCCCAGACTCAGTCTGGTGGAGCCAAGCTGCAGCAGATGCATGGCCGAAGTTTGACTTCGAGGCAGGCGTCGAGACGTTGACCGAGTACGTCAATGACCCAGAGCGGTCCGACGGCAAGGCTGTGGGCGAACCAATTGATGCTGAGTTGTCCTGTCCTCCAGACCCGACGCTCATTGCAGCGATGCAGGTTCTGGAGCAGGCATATACCGCAAGCGGTCTGGTCAATGTCACTATGACGAATTACGACCAGCAGACTCACATCAACAACGCACTTGGCATGGACAACGGGTTTATCGGAAGCCACCAGGTGCATTGCTGGCGCTGGAGCGACGACAGTGACCCATCGGTCGCCATCAACCCTGCGCTTGCTCCGCCAACCGCAGAGGTTGCTGAGGCCATTGGCCTACCCGGTGTCGTGTCGCCGTTGAACTTCTCTAACTGGTTCAGCCCCACCGCGTTCCAGGCTGCAGTAGCCGCAACCAAGACTGACGACTTTGAGACCCGAAAGGGCCTCTATGAGTCGATCATGCTTGAATTTGCAGACCAAGTACCCGTGTATTACTCGGGTCACACTGCAACTGCGATCGGTACTGAAAGCAACATTGTCGGTCTCAACAGCTGGCACGTGCCTTCTGGTGAACTCGGTATCGGATTCCCGAATGCTGAGGGCCGCTGGGCGGAAGTGTTCATCGCTTCGTAGTTAACAACTTGGAAACTGGGAAGGAGAGCTATGGGAAAGGTCATTGCAACGAGGCTTGCACGGCTAGTGGCAACGCTGCTTGCGGTCACGTTCCTGACGTTCTCAATGACAGCTCTCCTTCCCGGAGATCCTGTGAACGCCATCCTCGGGGTCGACGCCGTGCGCGACCCCGAGGTTGTGGCAAAGATTCGGCTTGATCTTGGACTAGATGACCCATTTCTTGTCCGGTATTTCAACTGGCTCGGAGACGCTGTAACCGGAGACTTAGGCCAGAGTTACATCACCGATCAACAAGTCATCACCACGATTTCACAACGTTTGCCGGTAACGGCACAGCTGGCGTTTATGGCCATCATCATGGCCCTCATCCTTGCGATCCCAATCGGGGTGCTTGGCGCCTACAAGCAAGGAAAATGGCAGGACAGCTCAACATCTGCCGGAGTTCAGGTAGCCCTGTCTATTCCTAACTTCATCGTCGGGATCTTTCTTATTTGGCTCTTCTCGGTGAAGTTGGGATGGTTTCCGGCATCTAACTGGAACAGAATTTCAACTGACGGACTAGTTGAGAACCTCAAAACAGCAATTCTTCCTGCGTCAGCATTAGCGATGACGCAGATGGCAATCTTTTCTCGACTTGTTCGATCCGACATGATTGCGACTCTTCAAGAGAATTACATTCTTGCCGCACGGTCAAAAGGGCTCTCTGACCGTTTTATTTTGCTTCGACACGCGCTTCGGCCAAGTTCTCTTAGCCTGATGACGATCGTCGGCATCAACTTTGGTGCTCTCCTTGGTGGCACCGTCATTATTGAAACCCTGTTTGCAATACCCGGCGTTGGATTCAGGTTGATCAATGCCATTTATCAGCGAGACATCATCGTCATCCAGGGAATCACTGTCTTCATCGCAACTGCGTATGTCGTCATCAACACCATCGTCGATTTGTTGTACGCAGTCATTGACCCTCGGATCCGTAAGGGGTAACGATGTCAACTACAGGTACAAGACCTATGAAACCTGAGTTTCCACGAGATCGGTTAAGCAACGTGTCCTCATCTGTCACTGGTATCACTGACGTTGCACCCAAGAAAGCCACAATTCGAGAGGTCATCCAAGCGATGCCCCTTCGGGTGAAACTGGCCTCTCTATGGTTATTGCTGGTGGTGTTCGGTGCTGTGTACGCAAAGATTGACACCGCATGGTTCGGCGGCTCACTCCCCCTACAGAATCCAAACTTTCAGACCAACGGGTTTGATCGTGCTACCGGAACGTTTGGGACAGGTGAACCGATTGAAGGCATGTCTGGCGCTCATTGGCTTGGTACCGATGCAATCGCAAGAGACACATTCGCACGCCTGGTGCATGGCGGGTGGGTTTCGCTCGTAGTTGTCGTGGTTTCCGCGGCCTGTGGCGTGATCATCGGTGGATTTCTGGGCTCACTTGTTGGCTTTGTTCGTGGTCGCACCGAAACCATCATCATGGCGACAGTCGACGTGATCCTGGCATTCCCTGCGCTGGTTCTCTTGCTCGCACTCGTCTCGATCTTTGAGGTGCGCAATCTTTTCGTCATCAGCACAGTGATCGGAGTACTTTCGATTCCTGCATATACACGAGTAGCTCGGGCTAACTCACTCGCAATTTCTTCGCGAGAGTTCGTGACTGCAGCTCGGGCAATAGGTACTAAACCGAGCAAAATTTTGTTTAGAGAGGTGATTCCAAATGTCCTGCCGACCCTTCTTGCATATGCAATGGTGGCAGCCGCTTTTGTAGTCGTCGTCGAAGGTTCGCTGTCGTTCCTCGGGCTCAGCGTGCAGTTGCCAACGCCAACATGGGGCAACATGATCAATCAGGCTCGTCGCGATATCAAGATCAACGTCGCGCAGGTGGTTTGGCCGTCGCTGGCTCTCTCTGTGACAGTTCTCTCACTCAACCAGGTTGGTGATTACTTCCAGCAGAGGCGTGCGGTCAAAGGTTCCAACCTCTAATTGTTTACACAGAGCCCGTCATCTGTTTGAGGTCGTCCCAATAGGTCGGCCAACTCTTCGACACCACCCCGGAATCATTGATTTCGACGCCATCCACACGAGATCCGATGACGGAGAATGCCATGGCAAGACGATGATCCTCATGCGTTTGGACGAGAGCCCCGTGTAACGGCTGAGGCACGATTGAAAGCCCATCATCGTGTTCGTGTATCTCGGCGCCGAACTTTCTTAATTCAGCCGCAAGGTCGCCGATACGGTCGCTTTCTTTGGCTCGGATAAACCCAACACCACGAATCCGTGACGGACTGGTCGCAAAACACGCCACTGCTGCAACGGTTGGGACCAGGTCAGAAATATCAGACATGTCGACGTCGATACCTAGAAGAACACCAGATGACGGCGCAATGAGCGTGGTGTGCATCTCTTCGACATCAACCTCGGCGCCCATTTCTCGGAGAATGTCGGTGATTCGGGAGTCACCTTGTCGAGATAAAGACCCAAAACCGTCGACAGTCACGCTGGACCCGGTGACCGCGGCTATCGCGAGTGGATATGAGGCCGATGAAGCATCAGGTTCGACGACTAAGGACGCAGGTATGTATCTCTGCTCCTCGATCGAAATCTGCGTATTCGTAACCTCTGCGGAGGTGCCAAACATCTCCATGACAGAGACGGTGAGATCGACGTATGGACGGGATATCAGCTCCCCCCTCATGTTGATCTGAATTCCGCCTGGCAGTGTTGGCGCAATCATCATCAGGGCTGAGATGAATTGGCTCGACATCGTCGCATCTATCTCGATCGAGCCTCCATTGAGTGGCCCATGAATGTGTAACGGAAGCCGACCATTGGTGTCACGGATGTCGGCTCCGAGCAAGCGCAAGGCCTCGATGAGCGGTCCAAATGGTCGTGCCCGCAAGCGGTCATCGCCATCTACCAGAATTTCTTCGGTTGACGTGGCGGCGACAGCAGTCAGGAAACGTGAGGTTGTTCCCGCGAGGCCCGCATGCAATTCTGCTGTGTGAAACGGCTGAGAACGGCGAATAACAATTTCACGCTCTGATCGCTGAACCGCAATACCAAGCCTCTGAATGCAAGAAAGCATTGCCTCGGTGTCATCGCCGCTTGGAACATTTTCAAGTGTGGATTCACCATTCGAGAGTGCGGCGCACGTCAACGCACGGTTTGCAACACTTTTTGAGCCAGGGACACTGACCCTTGCTCTGAACGGTTCGGTGACGGGTATGCAGCGGAAGGTCATGTTAATGCTGTAACCGTCGGCCGGAATCCTCGGGCAATGAGACCACCTCGGAACATCTCAACAACTGCAGAATCTACGAGCACAACAGCGACACCGCGGTTACCTTCCGCCAGGTGCACGACCTCGAAGTTTGCGATATTGACGCCAAGTTCGGCAGCGAGAGTGAAGACTTCAGCTGCGGCACCCGCTCGGTCTGGGATACGAATCCGGACCTCTGAAAGAGACGCAGGATCGGTGACCCGGCCAGGGAGATTGGCACGTGATTCACGTGCTTTCTGAAGCATCGTTTCGAGAGAGGATCGCTCCTCTTCCGCAATAAAGGATCGAACATTGGCAAGGGCCGCGTTGAGATCGTCAATGGCCTCAAGGATCGCGGAACGATTCTCGTGGCAAATATCAATCCAGATTCGTGGCGACCCGCTCGCAATGCGGGTCATGTCGCGAAATCCACCGGCAGCGAGGCGAAGCAAAGAGGCGTGCTCTTCTGAACGGTCTTGGGCCAACGACATCAAGGATGCTGCGGTGAGATGCGGAAGGTGACTTACTACTGCAACTAATCGGTCATGCTCAGCCGGGTCGAGTGCCACGACCTCGGAACCCAATTCTCGCACAAGCCCAGCGACCAAAGAGAAACTATCGTCATCAACGTCTTTGCTCGGCGTGAGGACCCAAATCGCGCCATCAAACATATGCGGGTCTGCTCCGTCGAGCCCTTCGAGCTCGCTCCCCGCCATTGGATGCCCACCAACGAATCGTGAACTGCTCACAGCATCGCACAGGGGTGCTTTTACCGACCCGACATCAGTGACTACTCCCGAGGTTCGTTCGAGCATTTCTTTGACCACCTCAACACTCGAGGTGACCGGAACAGCTACAAAGGTGATTGCAGCATTGGGATCAAGGCATGCTTCGGTGATGAGTCCATCGGCAAACGCTCGTTGAACGACGTGCTCGTCAACATCGCCACCGCACACTCTCCACCCTTTCGTACGCAGGGCAGACGCAACAGAGCCACCGATGAGGCCAAGCCCGACCACATTGGCCGTACGAACGTTCTGCTGAAGAGTCACGGACGTTGAGCGTAGCGTTCTAAGCCGCATGCCTTGCTGAGTTCGATGACTTCTGGTGTTTCAAGTGCACGCCACGATCCTGGAGCAAGCTTGTTGTCACGAATAGGTCCGATACGTATTCGCACCAGACGATTCACGGGATGTCCGACCGCATCAAACATCCGACGAACTTGCCGATTTCGACCCTCATGAATCACGATCCTCAGAATCCCTGGCTCTGGCTGGGACACCCTGGCGGGTGACGTACGCCCATCTTCTAGTTCGACACCATCTCGGAGCGTGCGAATTGCACCCGACGACACTGCTGACGAAACTTGAACGAGGTACTCTTTCTCTACTCCTTTTGACGGATGTGTCACTGCATGTGTGAGATTTCCATCGTTAGTGAGAATAAGGAGACCCTCTGTTGCCATGTCGAGTCGCCCGACAGCATGTAGGCCCGCGTATTTAGGTACAAGATCGAAAACCGTTGGTCGACCTTGAGGGTCGTTCGCCGTGGTGACCGAGCCTTCAGGTTTGTTCAGCAGGAAATACACCAAATCAGGCTTGATACCAATTGGTACCCCATCAACGTGAACCTCGTCGAGATCGATATTCACGCGGCAGCCGAGTTCCGCAACCTCACTATTGACCGTTACTCGACCCTCACTGATGAGTATCTCGCAAGTGCGACGACTCCCCCATCCTCGCTGCGCCAGTACTTTTTGCAGGCGCTCACCCTCGGGTGAACCATCGGCATCATCGAGGTACCAAGGAACTTCTTCGGACATCTCAGGTCGCGGTGGGTTCTACAGGCGGCTCAATGCGTAAACCCTGCTCAAGAGCCTCAACGACTTCCGCATCCGGAATAAATTCGGCAATCGATGGAAGGTCATCGAGGCTGGCGATACCTAACTTCTCGCAGAACGTCGCAGTCGTGCCGTACAAAATTGCCTGGCCTGGACCGTCGTCGTTGCCAACAGCATCGATATAGCCACGGGCCATGAGCGTCCTAAGGACACCGTCGGGATCAACTCCTCTAATGGACGCGATTTGACCCCGGCTGATCGGCTGTTTGTACGCAACAATCGCCAGAGTCTCCAGTGCGGCTCCTGAGAGGCGGGCGCGTTGTTCATCGAGCAAGAAACGCTCTACGTACGGCGAATAGTCGGCGACTGATTGATATCTGTAGCCACCAGCAACCTCTACCAACTCAAAACCTGAACCTCTCGATCGATATTCAGCGGCCAGTTGCTCGCAGGCTGATTCAACTTCAGTGAGAGGGAGTTCCAGGAGCTGAGCAAGCAGTTCAGTGGAGACTGGCTCAACGGCAACGATCACCATTGCCTCGATCGCTGCCTGAATTGAGATGCTTCCTTCTTCTTCCATGTTCATCCCTCGTAGTCATCGATAGCGAGTATCGAAACGTCGGTGTCTGCATCGCCCATCCACACCACATCAATTTCACCAAATTGCGTGAACTGCTCAATCTCGACGATTCCTTGTTTAAACAATTCGAGAACTGCGAGAAATCGAACAATGACTTCGACACGTTCGACCAAATCGGCAGTGAGACGCTTGAAATTGATGCGGCCAATGATTGGCAACTCGGCAAGAAGTTCTTCAACAGCTTCTGCGACCGTCACTCGAATTGGCGAAACGTGGAAAAGGTCAACCACAGGCTCGGGCTTTGGCATAAGCGCTCTTATCGCCGCGCTTTGCAAACGCCGGATTGACGTTCCTTCAAGGAGATCTGGTGTGAGCCCCGCAAAACGTTCATCTGCTCCCGTTCGACGAGGGAAACACAGGTCGGCCTGCTCAGAAAGCGCATTCAATACTTGAGCAACATCTTTGAATGTTTTGCATTCAAGAAGGCGTGCAAGGAGAAGGTCACGTTCTGACCACAACGCCAATTCTTCGTCTAAATCACCATCGTCGTGCCCTGGGAGGAGCCGACGGGTCTTGAGTTCAACCAGGGTTGCTGCGATGAGGAGAAACTCGGTTGCTACGTCGAGATCCAATGCTTGTAGCCGCTCCACTTCAGCGAGGTAGGCATCAACAATCCGTGCAAGGTCGACTTCGTAGAGATCGACTTGCTCTTTCAAGATGAGCTGCAGAAGCAAGTCAAACGGGCCCTCGTAGACCGGTGTTTCAACTGCAAATGCCACAAGAACACGCTAGTGCCAAAACCCATTCCTTGACTGCGACCCTCCACCGATATCCTGTCGATGTGACCAGGGTTCTGTCGTGTATTCAGCCAACGGGAGATGTCCATCTCGGCAATTACTTAGGCGCACTCCGAAACTGGGTCAGCGGTCAGCACGACAAAGACGTGTATCACGGAATTGTCGATCTTCACGCGCTTACGGTGACGACACAACCTGGGATCGTCGGTGAATCAACGGTCAGTCTCGCAGCAATGTTGTTCGCGATCGGACTCGACCCGAATGTGGCAACAATCTTTGTTCAGAGCCATGTGCCAGAGCATTCACAGCTTGGTTGGGTTATGGAATGCACGGTTTCGTATGGCGAACTGTCACGTATGACACAGTTCAAAGATAAATCCGCAAAGCGCGAAACTGACTTCGTCGCCGCTGGGTTATTCACCTACCCTGCACTTCAGGCCGCTGACATCTTGCTCTACGACGCGAATGAGGTTCCGGTGGGTGATGACCAGCGTCAGCACATTGAAATCACTCGCGATATTGCAATCCGCTTCAACAGCCGTTTCGGCGACACATTTGTGATTCCGGAAGCGGTCACTCCTGCAGCAGGAGCCCGAGTAATGGATCTACAGGCTCCAACGTCGAAGATGTCAAAGTCATCAGACTCCGATGCGGGATGCGTGTTCTTACTTGACGATCCAAAATCGATCGAAAAGAAATTCAAACGGGCGGTCACCGATTCCGATTCCGAGGTGCGGTACAACGTTTCAGAAAAGCCGGGGGTATCAAATCTCCTCGACATTCTTGCAGCAGCGAGTGGTGGAACTGCCGAGTCGCTTGCGGGTGAATACTCGCAGTACGGCCCTCTGAAGAACGATGCGGCAAACGCGGTCATTGCGATGCTCGAACCCATCCAAACGCGTTATCACGAGTTGATGGACGATCGAGCCGAGTTACAGCGGCTGTTAAACGTTGGAGCAGAAAAAGCGCAGGAGCAAGCTGTCGCAACACTGAACCGGGCGTACGAAGCCATTGGGCTCCTCCCCCGCTAGCACAACCTTCCCCGAAGTTTCTCGGAAGGCGGTCGACCGAACGCTGTTTCGGCTCGCTCTTCCAGCACTCGGAACACTCGCAGTTGAGCCGCTGTATGTCGCTACCGACACAGCAATCATTGGGCGCGTTGGCGCCGAAGAACTTGCGGGACTTGCTGCGGCAGCAACTGTCTTGGCCCTAGTTGTGGCTGGAACAAACTTCCTCGCCTATGGAACTACCGAACGAGTCGCAAATGCCAGAGGTGCGAGCGACAGCACTCGGGCTATTTCATTTGCTCGTCATGCGATGATTCTGGGTGCACTCATAGGTCTGCTTGCATGCGTGCTCTTACTGGCCTTCGCAGAACCATTGGTTTCTGCATTGGGAGCAGGTGATGAGGTCACCTCTCACGGGACTCGGTATTTGCAGGTCGCTTCCCTGGGGTTGCCTGCAGTCGTTTCGATGATTGCTGCCCAAGGAGTACTTCGCGGACATGCTGACTACCGACGTCCGTTTGTTGTTCTCATGGTGAGCAACGTCCTCAATGCAGTGATTGAAATTCCCTTGGTCTTTTGGGCAGGCTGGTCAATCACCGGCTCTGCTCTATCTACAGTCATCGCTCAATACGTGGGAGCGATGTGGCTAGTCAAAATCTGTGTTCCGCATCTTTCCAATAGCGAAGACTGGCGACTTGACCGAAAGATGTTGTTTGATCTCCTGCGTGTTGGGCGTGATCTCGGTATTCGAGTGTTCTCGATGCTCGCGATTTTCACTTCCGGCACAGTCCTCGCAGCGAGGGTGAGCGGGTAGTTCCATGGCGCGATGACACCGACGATGCCGACCGGGTGACGCAACTGGCGCACCCGGGTCAACAGCGGCAGGGCGCCGCGAGGCCGACGAGGTCTCAGCGCCTTGTCAGCCACGCGGGCGTAATGCTGGATGTTCAGCGCGACGTCGAGGACCTCCTCCATCGCATCACGCCGGGCCTTCCCTGTTTCGACCTGGATGAGGTCGAGCAGGGTGTCACGC
>JALRDI010000242.1 GCA_023257035.1 Ilumatobacteraceae bacterium
GACCGCGTCAATGACTGCGTTCTGGATCGCCGGGGTGCTGCCAATTGTTGACGCCTCACCAATACCTTTTGCGCCGAGTGGGTTGAGCGGTGATGGTGTCTCAGTTGAGTGGACATCAAATGAGGGCATCTCGGGTGCCGCGGGCAACCCATAGTCAGCAAAGTTTGCTGTGAGAGGGTTGCCGTCACCGTCGAATCGAACCTCCTCGTAGAGGGCCTGACCGACGCCAGATGCGATTCCTCCATGTTGCTGGCCTTCGACGATCACTGGGTTGAGAACCGTTCCGCAATCATCGACTGCGATATGGCGAACAATGGTGACACGACCGGTTTCGGTGTCGACTTCAACGACTGCAACATGGGCGCCGAATGGGAATGTCGCACCCTGTTGATTGAAGACGTGGTCGGCCGAAAGTTGCTCGCCATCGGCTTCAACTTGTTGGGCTATGTCTGACCACGTGCAAACGGTTGCAGGGACCCCAGCCACGTGAAAGGTTCCGTTCGTGGCGTCGATAACAACATCGGCGACGTCAGCTTCAAGTTGTTGGGCTGCGATTGATCGAGCGTGCTCGATGAGCGCATCTCGAGCGCCGACGACGGCCGAACCACCGAGTTGGAGCGAGCGTGATCCGCCTGTCCCACCGCCTCGAGGAAGTAGGTCGGTGTCACCATCTACATGTGTGATGCGATCGATTGGGATACCGGTCGCAGCTGACACGATCATTGCGTATGAGGTTGCGTGTCCCTGCCCATGCGCCGCAGTTCCTGCTGCGATTGTGGCGGACCCGTCTTGGTGAACTGTGACGGCTGCGTATTCTTCTGAACTTCCCCCGGCAGTGATTTCGACGTAGCTGGCGATTCCGATACCAAGTTGGTTGCGATCGCCTCGTGCCCTCCGCTCGGATTGTTCCTTCCTCAATGACTCGTAGTCGGCGAGTTGAGCGGCGGTCTCGAGCGTGTGGAGGTAGCGACCGGAGTCGTAGGTGTTGCCAGTTGGCGTGGTGAAGGGGAAGACGTCATCGCCCAGCAGGTTGCGACGTCGCAGTTCAATGGGGTCAATGTTGAGTTCGTGTGCGGCTTGATCGATGAGGCGTTCAACCATGGCTGTCGCCTCTGGTCGTCCCGCGCCTCGATACGCGCCCACACAGGTTGTATTTGTTGTTGCACTGATTGCGTGGGCTTGGAAGGCGGGGACGGCGTAGGTGCCGGGAGCCATTCGGCGCGTTCCTCCCACGAGTGCTGCCCCGACTGTGGGGTATGCGCCGGCGTCTCCGAGGACTCTGAACCGAAATCCTGTCAGCACGCCGTCCGCATCGAACCCTGCCTCGGCCCATTGCACCTGTCCGCGTCCGTGCGGCATCGTCAGCATGTCTTCAGACCGCGATGGGGCCCAGAGCACTGGACGATTGAGGTGGCGGGCGGCAGCAGCGATAGCGGTGTACTCGTGGTGAAGGCCTGCTTTGCCGCCGAATCCACCTCCAACTGCAGGGGTGCGAACCCGCACGGTGTCACGATCCATCGACATGGCGGCTGCGAGTTGATCACGCAACATGTGTGGCATTTGCGTTGATGCCCACAGGGTGAACTTGGCATCACCGGTCGCTGGCTCTGCGAGACATGCATCCGGTTCCATCGAACCGACGACAACTCGTTGATTTACATACGTTCCACGAACCACCGATTCTGAGATCGAATCAAGGTCGATCGGAGCGTCGCTCACTTCAACAAAGGCGAGATTTCCTTCGTCTCCCTCAAAGAGCTTGGGAGCATCGTCCGACACGGCAGCCTCAAGGTCGGTTACCGATGGCAAGACGTCGATGTCTGCCCACACGAGTTGGGCGGCATCTGAGGCTGCTGCCCGGTTCTCTGCGATGACGAGCGCTATTGGTTCGCCGACATATCGAACAGTGTCGATAGCGATCGGGTGTCGGGCAAACCGCGGGCCGATTGGCACGAAACCGTGGTGAGCGTCGACCCCTAACTCATCTCGAAGTTGGGTGCCGGTGATGACGGCAACGACACCGTCAATGGTGGATGCATCATCGGTGTGAACTTCACGGATGAGTCCGTGTGCAACGGGTGACGGCACGAAAATTGCGTGCAGAGCGCCGTTGACGACATGTTGAGGGAGGTCAGCGGTGTAGTGCGCACCTCCGTTTAACAACTTGGGGTCTTCGCTTCTAAGGACTCTCGTTCCGAGGATCGATCCATGCAAATTCGAGGCATCCGAGGTTTGCGTCATGCTTTGACCGTAGTTTGTCGGACGTGCGCCGGCCGACCCCTCTTTACCTCGTGAGTTTTGCTGTCACGGGATTTGCGTTGACCATGATCGGACCATCGCTGTCGACGCTGCGCGAGCGCACCGGTTCGTCGATTTCAGAAATCGGTTCACTCTTTCTTGCATTGCAGCTCGGTTTCATCATTGGGTCGGTCGTTGCGGGACGAATCCTTGACAGGTTTGATGGCCATCGCGTCTACGCAACTGGTTTCATCTTGGTTGCAGGTGCGCTGATGGTGGTTCCGATGGCAGCCTCTCTGACAGCGCTGTGGTTCGTCATGGTCGCAATAGGGATGGCGTCATCGCTGAGCGACGTCACTGCGAACACGCTTCTTATGTGGCATCTCGGCGAACACGTTGGCCGAGCAATGAACCTGTTGCATTTCAGCTTTGGAGTCGGTGCCCTTGTTGCTCCTGTAATTGTTGCGTTCGGTGTTGATGCTGCGGCTCGACTCGGCGGAGTTGTTGCGCTCGTGATGGCGGTCTGGGCGCTCGGTGTCTCATCTCCAATTGCTCCTCAGGTCAGACGAGATGACCAGTCGACAGCCACACGGAGAGTGTTGGGTATCGCTGCCGTGTTCTTCTTTGTCTACGTCGGTGTCGAGATCGGATTTGCTGGCTGGATTCACACCTATGCCGGCGAGGTTGGCTTCAGTTCAAGGGGAGCGACGTTGATGACGACAGGCTTCTGGATTTCGTTCACCGGAGGAAGGCTGATGTCAGCCTGGGTCTCGGGACGAATTCGACCAAAGGTTGTCATGGTGGCGTCTGGAACCGCAACGGTTCTCGCCGCAGTCATTCTCGTCGTGTCGCAGGGAGGCGCGACCGGCTTGTGGATCGGAGCCGTCATGATGGGGCTCGCGACAGCCCCACAATTCCCGGTGATGATTGCGTACCTCGAGAGAAGGATTCAGCTTTCGGGCTCAGATACGTCATGGTTCATGACAGCCGCAGGCATGGGCGGGCTCGCATTTCCATATTTCATCGGCCAGATGATCGATGCTGCAGGGACAGCGATCTTCCCCTGGATAGTGCTCGGCCTTGCAGTAGTTGCGATGGCAGCCTTTACGCGAGCCAACGCCGTTCTTGGCGGTTAGCGCTTAGTGCTGGTGGTGCGTGCTGTTCTCGACGACACGAGCAGCAACGATCGGCAGCATCTTCGCGGCAACAGATGGAACCTCTTGGATGAGGTCACCGAATGCTCGACCGTCAAGATGCAATGCCTTCACGTCGGTCTTTGCCGTCACCGTTGCATCGCGACGGGCATGGGTGAGAACGGCCATCTCGCCAGCAAACCCGCCAGGACCGATGTCGGCGACGTGCTGTCCGGCGCGGGTGACTTCAAGGGTTCCATCAACGACAACAACCATTTCGTGGGCGCCTGACCCCTCGTTCATGAGAGCGGTTCCAGCCGAAAAGTTGAGTTCGGTCGTAATTGCCGCAACCGCGTCGAGTTCATCTTCGTCGAGGTCTGCAAACAGTGGAATTGATACGAGGTGCTGGTGGTACGCGTGTGCCATTGTTTTCTCCCTGTGAGGCCCGCTTCGGAACGGGATCTCTTGTGTGCCCTCACCTTAGTCACATTGTGAACGTGTGTAAGTGTCAGATTGGGCACACCACGGAAGAGGTCAATCGCTGGGTCAAATGAGGTGCCAGCGCAGCATGCGAGACTTGGTGGGTGAAATCCTCTAGGCCATCAGATCGGTGTTTTGACCGATATGTGATGATCGATTGGAGTGCGAATTCATCCCCCAAGAAAGGGAAGGATTCAATCTGGATTGCAGTTGCCGACAGCGACGGCCGTGTTGAGGCGCTGGGTAACCCGCCTACACGTCATGAAGCAACTGCTCTGCTCATCGCCGAGTTGAGCAAGACAGCTGGTCGAACGCTTGTTGGTTGTGATTTTTCCTTTGGGTATCCGTCGGGTTTCATCACCGCATTGATTGATGAACGAGCGGCCAATTGGCGCGATCTGTGGTTGTGGGTGCGTGATCGAATACACGACGACGAAACGAATCGAAATAACCGATTTGCTGTTGCCGCGGAAATGAATGATCTGTGTGAGCGGTCGGTCTCTTCCAGGCCATTGTGGGGATACCCCGGCGCTCAGGCGCTCGGGGGCGTTTCTCGTTATCGACCTGATTCGTATGCCCCATTTGATGAATTTCGTCTCACTGAGCAGCGAGTCCGGTCTGAGGGCCACCGGCCATTTAGTTCTTGGCAACTCGCGTACCCGGGCAGCGTCGGGAGCCAGATGCTGATGGGTATGGCATGGATCGAGGGTCTACGTCGCATCGGCGATCTCGATGAGCGGGTCAGCATCTGGCCGTTTGAGACCGGAGTCGGAGAAATGTCACTTGAGGGCACGTCAGGCGAGGTTGTCTTCGCCGAAGTCTGGCCAAGCATGTTTGAAATTGATAGGAGCCGGCACGAGATTCTCGACGCGGCTCAGGTCATGACGGTTGTTGAACGTTTGGCACAAGCTGATGCTGATCTTTCACTTCGCAAATGGGCAAGCCCTCAGCTATCTGATGAGGAACAAGCGATCGTTCTTCGTGAAGAGGGTTGGACACTCGGTGTTCTCTAAGCATTTCCGCTGAATTCATCAACCTGAACCCCCTCAGAAATTCGCCGACATCTGGGGCTGTTAGTCGTTTACCGTCTGGTCACCGTTCGAGGGTTATATGCGAAGCACCGAAGATGTCCAGCGGCTTTCTGTCGTCGATCGCAGTCTTGTTGGCCTCTTCGCGACCGGAAGCACATTGTTTCTCATCTTCTGGATGCAACCTGATGAGGTACACCTTCGTGGCTGGCTGTCGGGTGTGCTTTCACAAGATTCGGGGCGGATCTCAGGCGAGTTGACACGTGTTGCTCTTGAGCTCGTATTGCTTGTGATCACCATCGGCCTCGGCGCTTCGGTCGTTCTACGATTTCTGTCGACACGTCGTCGTGAAACCGACAGGACAGACGACAGTGAAGATGGATCTCCAATCCGATGTGCTGAGGTTGGCTACTCCACCCGTATCGATCTTGTTGCGCGCACAATTGCGACGCTTTCACTTGAGGAGCCGTTTACACATCTCTCGATCATCGGGGATCGGGACGGCAGGTGCGGTCTTCAATGGAACGTCACGCCGTTATTTGAGGCTCCACCGGGTTGGACGGTCGAGTCGACGACAATCTGGTTTCTTGATCACGCAGCAACATTCGACACGGGTGACTTTCCTTTCCCCGTGCTCGTATGTGTCGGGTCGTCAGAAAGCGGGTGCGAATATTTCGTCGATATTGCGACCATTGGTGGAGTTGGATTTGTTGGTGCTGGCTCATCGCTTGCCCGCGACGTTCTTCGGGAGAGGTGGAATGCGTCGCCGTGGAATCGATTGAGGTCCGCAACAGGTGCTCCGGAAATCGATGCGTATCTCGTTGATGAGGTGTCAGATGATTTCGCAGGTCTGATTTTTGACATTTCCACTGATGGTATTCAGAGCACTTGGTCACCGCGTGGCCGACCGTGGCAGGTGCATCATCCGCTACCTGGCAATGATGATCTGTGCGGCAACAAACATTTGCCAGACGGAGGGGTTACATCGGTTGCGACCAAGGATGATCAATTGGCTGACACGAGCTCAGATGAGTTCGTTGATGAACAGTCCGGTGGTTATTCGTTCTTGGTTCGTGTTCTCGGGGAAGTTGTAGTGCAGACGGCTGATGGACATGCGGTTGTGTTTGAGCGTGGACGTTCTCAGGAATTACTTGCGTGGCTTGTCACCCACCGTGAGCGACCAACTCGGTCATCAGCAAGATCTGCGATTTGGGACGCTGCAGTCCGGCCGACCACCTTTGCAAATGTTGTGTCCGACATTCGTCGAACGTTGACGCGCGCAGTTGAGGAAGAAACATCATCGGACTGGATTCAACGAGATACCGGAGACGATCTCGTCATCGACGATCGAATTGTGAGCGATGCTGCGCTCTTAGATCACGCAGTTCGAAGGTCACGGGGGTTGTCGCCGGAGGAGGTGATCTCGTGTTTGCATTGGCCAGTGTCGTTACTTCGCGGCCTTCCATTCCAAGGCACGGTGTATCGCTGGCCAGATCCTGAGGGTCTCACATCTGAACTTGTCATGTTGTCGATCTCAGCAACGACGGCACTCGCGCAGGCCTATCTTGAGCTCGCTGACCTTGAGGGTGTGATGTGGGCGACCGGACAAGGTCTTCGAGTTCTTCCCGGTGACGAGGAACTTATTGCATTGCGAATGAGAGCCCGGGGTCGTCAAGGTGATGTCGCTGCATTGCGCCAAGAATGGGATTCTTACGAGCGGGTTCTGGCCGATGAATGGTCGGGTGGAACGCCATCGCCAATGCTGCGAAATCTGCGTCGAGAACTCCTTGAAGACCGTTCCCGTTAGCGGTCGGCGAGTTGTTCAGCCATGGCAATGATGTGCCTGACTGGTCGACCAGTTGCTGCTGCGACGGCCTTTGCATCGTCAAATTCGACCTTCACGCGGTGTTCTGCGACTTTCACACGAATCTCGTGACCTTCGACGATGACGACTTGTTCTGATCGCTGTTGTGGCCAACGCTGCACCTCGGTTGCTCGGATGCCAAGTGATCCGGTGTGGGTGATCATCGTTGTTCGCACGACGTCGAGGCGAGCCGCGTCACATAGTGCATGAACGGTGAATGCTGGCCGACCTTTCTTCATGACAATTGGTGTAATCCACGCATCGAACGCGCCGGCTGTAAGCAGTTGTTCGATGGCATCGGCAAGTACTTCTCCAGTTGCATCGTCGACGTTGACTGAGAGTTCAATAGCCATCTGACCGGGTCCATCGGTCTGCTCAGCGAGGTTGCCGATCACTACCTGCACAACATTTGGTCGGCTCGGCACATCGGCAGTTCCTGCACCGAATCCAACGGCGTGAAGGTCCATTGCTGGCATGGCTGTTCCAGATGGGCTCGACGACAGCACGGTCATCAGTGCAACGCCAGTTGGGGTTGCGAGTTCCATAGTGGTGTCCACTCCGAAACTTGCGGCGTGCTGCATGGCGAGAAGTCTGCTGACTGCTGGAACTGGGTTCGGGAATTGGCCGTGAGCTGTTGATACCGTCCCGTGGCCGACTCCGATTGGCGAGTGAGAAATCTGGTCGATGTCTAACGATTCAAGGGCTGCGCATGAACCAACAACGTCGATGATCGAATCAATAGCGCCAACCTCATGCAACTCGACGTCATCTGGGCTGACTCCGTGGATTGCACCTTCGACCTCAGCCAAGGTTTGGTACACCTTCAATGCTCGCTCACGAGTCAACGATGAAAGATCTGAAGAGCCGATGAGATCAAGTATGTGACGTGCTGGTCGATGAGGGTGTGCGTGGTCGTGATCGTCGACAACAACGTTTGCCCAGGTGGAGCGCACACCGCAGCGTTGAACCGCTTCAAAGGTGATCGCCCATCCATCGATATTGAGTGAATGCACCGCATTGATGATGGAGAACTGGTCGGCGCCGGCGTCAACGAGTGCAGCCATCGTCATGTCGCCAGCCACTCCGGCAGAGCATTGAAACCATGCAGCAGTTGTCATGAGGTTTTCACCTGCCGTAGTGCTCGTGTGATAGCGACGGCAGCACCGAATCCGTTATCGATTCCGACGACCGAGATGCCTGATGCGCAACTGGCGTGCATTGCGAGGAGTGCCGTGACGCCCTCGAGGCCAGAGCCGTAGCCGACTGATGTCGGGACTGCTACCACCGGGCATGAGGTCAGTCCGCCGATCACACTCGCTAGGGCACCCTCCATGCCCGCGATGACGATGATCGCGTCAGCTGAGGTCACCGTGTCGAGGTGCGCAAGCAGTCGGTGCAGGCCGGCCACACCAACGTCGTGAAGTCGCACTGCGTCGATACCCGTTGCGGCAAGGGTGATGACCGCCTCATCAGCAACTGGGATATCTGAGGTTCCGGCTGTCATCACCAACACATTCGGCTGAGGCTGATTGAACTCGGGCGCTTGGAAGAGCACACAACCTCCAGCGATAACGGGGGGAGTGGCCGCATTGATCTCGATAAGTGCAGACAACTGTTCCGGGCTTGTACGAGTGACGAGCACTGGTTCCGTGCTGTATCCCAGTAATTCCTGAACGATAGAAACACATTGCTCGGGGGTCTTGCCAGGGCCGTAAATCACTTCGGGCATTCCCTGTCGAAGCGACCGATGATGGTCGACGAGAGCATCGCCTGTGTCAGCAAATGGAAGGCGTCGAAGTTGCTGAACAGCATCGTCAGGAGCCACTGAGCCATCAGCGATTGCAGCGATCAGTTTCGTGAGGGCTGCTTCGTCCATGGTCACATCGTGCCATGTCTGGGGCCGAATCCCCCTAGCCTTGCGGACGTGACTTCAACGAATGGTTCTGCAAGCAACGTCGGTTCATCTCCGCGCGTCGCGTTTTTTGGTCCATTCGGCACTTTCACTGAGCAGGCACTGCGAACCCAGGACGATCTTGCTGCAGGCGAGTTGATCCCCATGCGGACCGTTCCTGACGTTCTCGATGCAGTGACTGCGGGTGAGGTCGACTGTGGTTTCGTTCCGATCGAAAACTCGACAGAAGGCATGGTCAACTTCACTCTCGATGCGTTGGCGTTTGACCATGATCTCATCGTCACTCGAGAAGTCGTGCTCGATATTCACCTATGTCTTGCAGCGCCTGCAGGCACGTCACTTTCAGATGTGACCGACGTGATGTCGATTCCGGTGGCGACTGCGCAGTGTCACAAGTTCTTGAGGGAGCAACTTCCGGCTGCGAATCTGCTGGCAGCGACGTCAACTGCGGGAGCGGCAAAGTCGGTGTCAGAAGAGGCATCAACAGGGCTTGCAGCGATTGCGCCGCGTGTTGCTGCTGAGCTGTATGGCCTCGAAGTGCTTGCTGAGGATATTGAGGACGAATCCGGAAACCAGACCCGGTTTGTTGTCGTCCAACGAGAAGGCGCCTCGATACTGTGAGGGTTGGCCCGAATATGTCTCAATGGCCCTAAAATGTGGCAACACTTCGTTGAAAGACCATCCCTTTGCACCTAGGGCTGCCCAGTCATCGAAATCAGCGTGTTGCCCGCGAATATAGATCAACCCATTTATCGAACTTGAGCCGCCAACTACATGCCCCCTTGGA
>JALRDI010000256.1 GCA_023257035.1 Ilumatobacteraceae bacterium
AAGGATCCTCGCTCGGCGATGTTGCGGTTCCACACGCAAACCGGTGGTTCGACGTTGACTGCCCAGCAGCCGGTGAACAACGTCGTCAGGGTTGCCGTTCAGGCAATGGCTGCGGTCATGGGCGGCACGCAGTCGCTGCACACGAATGGCTTCGATGAGGCCTTGTCGCTGCCAACGGAACATGCGGCTCGCCTCGCACTTCGTACCCAGCAAATTATTGGCTACGAATCGGGCATCACCGAAACACCCGACCCTCTGGCTGGCTCGTATCTCGTCGAGTCATTGACCGACGAAGTCGAGCGTCTTACCTGGGAGTACATCGAACGTATTGATGAGATGGGTGGGGCAGTCGAAGCGATTGAAGCCCATTTCCAGCAAGATGAAATTGAGCAGTCGGCCTATGAGTACACGAAGTCGATTGACGATGATGAGCGGGTGATCGTCGGACTTAACCGGTTCACGATCGACAACGAGCCAGAACCAGATGTGTTCCCGATTGATCCAGCTCTTGAACCGGCTCAGAAAGCGCGTCTCGCAGCGTTTAAGGCCGACCGGGATGAGAGTGCGGTTCGAGCAGGGCTAGAAGCAGTTAGCGCTGCGGCTCGAGGTACCGACAATGTGCTGTACCCCATGAAAGACGCGCTGTTGGCGGGTGCAACGCTTGGCGAAGTGAGTGATGCACTTCGTGAAGTTTTTGGCACATATCAGCCCTAATCGTTGGCCAAACGGGTTCAACACACGCTGCTTCCTGACGGCAAAATGTAAAAGCCGACTAGCCGAATCGGATTTATCGGAATACACTGCCTTCTCGTGAGGTTGCAAGAGTTATGAACCCTGTAATGACAGCGAATTTGGCGTCAGGCGCCGCTGTTGGCAATCTCGGCGTGCTCGATCTCATTGGCAATACGCCAATGGTTGACGTATCGCACCTGTCTCCAAATCCTGATGTTCGCATCATTGCGAAATTAGAGATGCAGAACCCGTTTGGGTCGGTGAAAGATCGCATTGCGAAAGCAATGATTGAGGCGGCCGAAAAAGATGGTCGGCTTGCACCAGGCCAAACAATCATCGAACCTTCATCGGGAAACACAGGCATTGCGCTCGCCGCAATCGCTCGTTTGAAGGGCTACCCAATCAAGATTCTGCTCCCGGAATCAGTGTCGATCGAACGTCGTCAGATGCTCGAAATTATGGGCGCTGAAGTCATTTTGACTCCAGGTGGCGAAGGCTCAAACGGCGCGGTCCGTCGTGCAACCGAAATGGCCGAAGCCCACCCTGAGTGGTGCATGGTCTACCAGTACGGGAATGATGCAAACCCCCGAGCGCATTACGAATCAACCGGTCCTGAAATTTGGCGTGACGTTCCCGAGATCACTCACTTTGTTGCTGGCCTCGGCACCTCTGGCACCTTGATGGGAACTGGTCGCTTCCTGAAAGAACGTAACCCCGATGTGCAAATCATCGCGGTGGAGCCACCTCTTGGAGAAAACGTCGAAGGGCTTCGCAACATCGAAGAGGGTTATATCCCTCCGGTCTTCGAGAATTGGAACGGTTTCGAACTGCTTGATCGCAAGCGTGTTGTCCGCCCCCGAGAGTCAATCGAATGGACTCGGCGGTTGGTGAACGAAGCAGGAATTTTTGCCGGCATTTCGTCCGGTGCTTCGCTCGCAGGCGCGGCAAAAGTCGCATCGTCAATCGATTCTGGCGTCATTGTGTTCATTGTCTGTGATGGCGGATGGAAGTACCTCTCCACAGGCGCCTATACCGATGATCTCGACGCTGCCGAGGCAGCCGCCGAGAAAATCATCTACTTCTAGCCCACAACTCCATGGCTTCCCTCGACATCGTCGACGACTAGTTCGGCGTTGACCGCAAACATCGGCGGCTCATCAGTAGCGTTGTCGCTGTGGAACGGCCGATCGGCATTTTTGACTCGGGTTTTGGTGGCCTCACCGTTGCCCGTGCGCTGATCGACCTAATGCCGGCAGAGGATTATGTGTACATCGGTGACACCGGCCGGTACCCATACGGCTCGAAGCCACTCGATGATGTTCGGGGGTACGCCAGCGAGCTCGCGCATTCGCTTGTAGATGACTTCAATGTGAAGGCGATCGTGGTTGCATGCAACACCGCGACTGCAGCGGGCCTCGACCATCTTCGGTCTGAGCTCGCGGTGCCGATTTTCGATGTTGTTGGCCCGGGAGCGTCAGCGGTCGTTCGGGCGTCTCGTTCTGGCAAGGTTGGTGTGATCGGCACGGTCGGAACAATTTCTTCGGGCGCCTACGTACACGCTGTTGAATCAGCGGCAACAGCACATGCGGTTGCGGCGGAACTCTCAAGTGCAGCATGCCCGGGCTTTGTCGAATTTGTCGAGCGTGGGCAGTTGAGCGGCGATGAGGTGATGGTGCTCGCTGAGCGACTTCTTGCGCCTCTCGCCGGAGCAGAAATCGACACCCTGTTGCTCGGATGTACTCACTACCCGTTTCTCGCTCGGACGATCGGTGAGGTGATGGGTCCTGAGGTCGTGCTGGTGTCATCTGCAGATGAAACGGCGTTTGCTGTCCGTCAGCGCCTCACCGAAATGGAACTTCTGCGTGCAAGTGACGAGGTTGGCGCTCGACGATTCTTATCGAGTGGCGATGTTGAGGTGTTTCGCGAACTTGGCTCGACGCTCTTTGGTTCTGATCTTGTCGCAGCCGAACGCTGGAAGCGATGACCGCGTAGCCTGACAGGGCACGAATATTCGAGAGGAAGAAAACGATGTCGCGACCCGATGGCCGTAATCCAGATGAACTTCGCCCAATTACGTTTGAGCGAGATTTCACCGAGATGTCTGATGGGTCATGTCTCGTCACTGTCGGACGAACCAAGGTGCTCTGCACCGCCTCGATCGATGAAGATGTTCCTCGCTGGATGAAGGGCCGGGGCACTGGCTGGGTCACAGCCGAGTATTCGATGCTCCCAGGTTCGTCGCCAGAGCGCGTTGATCGTGAAGCCGCGAAAGGCAAGCAGTCGGGTCGAACCGTCGAGATTCAGCGGTTGATCGCCCGCGCCCTGCGCGCAGCCTGCGATATGACCCTGCTTGGCGAGCGGCAAGTGGTTGTTGACTGTGATGTCATCCAAGCCGATGGTGGTACTCGCACGGCATCGATCTGTGGTGGTTACATCGCACTGCATGACGCCCTGACCCGTCGGATGCAACAGGGTCTCATCGCATCGCACCCGTTGCACTCGACGTGCTCCGCAATTTCGGTTGGCATTGTTGACGGTGTACCAGTGCTCGATCTGCCCTACGTTGAAGATTCTCGGGCCGAAGTCGACATGAACGTTGTGATGCTTCGACCTGCAGGAGTTGGTGGGCAAGCACGCTTTGTCGAAGTGCAGGGCACAGCCGAAGGAATGGCGTTCACGCGCAATGAACTTGATTCGATGCTCGTACTTGCAGAATCTGGGCTGGGGGCGATTGCTGACCTGCAAGATGAACTGATTGCGTCGCCTCCATTACCGCGTTCATGAGTTCTGCGCCCCTGCGCTTGGTCTGCGCGTCTGCGAACCCTGACAAGGTCGCAGAGATCGAGGAATTACTCATTGGTATCGCCGAGATGCTGCCGCGGCCGGCAACTCTCGGAGAGGTCGTCGAAGATGCCGATTCACTCGAGGGAAATGCCCGGCTGAAGGCGGTTGCGGTGTGCGCTGCAAGCGGTTGTGCGGCGGTTGCCGATGACACCGGCCTTGAGGTTGATGCCCTGAACGGAGCACCCGGAATCTACGCAGCGCGCTTTGCGGGTGAACACGCAACCTATGCAGATAACCGCAGCAAATTGTTGGGCGATCTCGATGGCATCCCATCAACGGCTCGTTCTGCACGTTTCCGAACCGTCGTGATCGTGGCGTGGCCAGGCGGCGAAGAACTCGTCGTTGAAGGAGTGTGTGAAGGCCAAATTGCTGATCATGAGATGGGTATTGCGGGTTTCGGTTACGACTCGATCTTCATTCCATCGGACGGTGATGGGCGCTCATTCGCCCAGATGTCTGCCGACGAGAAAAACACGATTTCTCATCGGGGTCGAGCATTTCATGCGCTGGCTGAGGCGCTGCGTCAGCGCACCTAGCAAGCAATTTCTGCGTGCTACCAATGACGCAAGTCGATCGCCCAGCGGTCGACAACCTCGCCGTCTTCAACCAACCAGAGGTATTCATGGCGCGCAATTGTCGGATCGACGTGAGCTGGTCGAACGTGGACTCGTTCGCCTAGATGAAATGTCTGCTCTGAACTGCTGAAGGTCGTGTGCTCGTCTGAGCAGAACCACACCTTGCAACTGTCGATCGCGGGGTCACCATGGTCCATTCCAAGGGCTTTTAAGCCAACATCGGTGACGTAGCGCTGTTCATGATGGGCGATCACCGTGCCAACGATGGTGAGAGCTTGTTCAAACCCTTGCTGAAGTGACGCGTATTGAGTGTCAACCATGACGTATGAACCAGCCTGCACGTCGGTGACTCCCGTCGGGTGTTCAAGGCCAATCGTGTGCAGGTCGTGAGTGCCGGTTCCTCCTGTCGAGACGATGTCGCCACCGACATCGTCGTGGGCCGACCGTAATAACTTCATTGCGGTCGTAACTCGTTCGCGGGCTTCGTCACGATCGGTGACCATCTGTAGGTGGCCCTCGTAGCCCATCACCCCTGAGACGGCGAGCCCGTGTTGTCGCGCTAGGTCAGCGAGTCGTCCGGCTTCAGTCGGAGCGATCCCACATCGTGGCATCCCGACGTCAACGTCGATAATCACGTCGCGAATGCCGGCGCGGTGGGCGGCATCAATCGTCTCAGGCGAATCGACCGCAACTCGGGCAATGACACCGGCTGCTTCTGCAGCGCGAGCGACTTGTTTGAGGCGGTCGACGTCGAGCACGGCGTTTGCGAGAAGTAGGTCTTGCCCAACCCCAGCTTCGATCATCCCGAGAACTTCCCGCGGGGTTGCGCAGGTGAACGCAAGATGCCCGAGCGCTGCTTGCTGAGCAGCAAGGGCAGTGCATTTATGAGCTTTCACATGAGGTCGCAGCGACGAACCAGGAAGCCGTTCAGACATCGTTTGGAGGTTCCGGTTGAGTGCCGCTGCGTCGATCACTGCAGCAGGTGTCGGAATCTCATCGATCTTCATGTGCAAAGCCTGTCACGTCACGGTGGTGTCGGATGATGTCGGGCGACGATCTCCGATGTACCGTGACCGTTATGACTGAAGCATTTATCGTTGACGCAGTTCGCTCACCAGTCGGTCGACGTGGCGGCGCGCTGTCCACTGTCCACCCAGCCGATCTCGGTGCTCACTCGATTAAGCATCTCATCGAACGCTCTGGAGTTGATCCTGAGGCTGTTGATGATGTCGTGTTCGGCAATGTGAACTCGATTTGGGAGCAATCCGGCTGTATCGCTCGCACATCTTGGCTTACCGCTGGCCTGCCGATGCACGTACCTGGTGTGACCATTGATCGTCAGTGCGGATCGGCTCAGCAGGCTGTGCAATTCGCCGCACAGGCAGTGATGTCAGGAACGATGGACATTGTTGTTGCAGGTGGCGTAGAGAACATGTCGATGGTTCCAATCACCGCAGGTGCTCAGGCCGGAAAGGATGATCCTGATTTTGATCCATTCACCGGAGCGGAGGGTTGGAACTCACGTTTCGGCGGAACCGAGGTGAGCCAGTTCCATGGCGCAGAACTCATGGCTGAGCATTGGAACATCACCCGTGAAGAGATGGAAGCATTTGCTGTTGAGTCACATGAGCGTGCAATTCGCGCCCGTGCCGAGGGTCGATTCGATAACGAAATTGTCCCGCTTAACGGCCTTGACTACGACGAAGGTCCTCGCGAGCCAAATATCGAAAAGATGCAGTCACTCGCCACTCTTCGTGAGGGCGGACGTATTACGGCGGCCGTTGCAAGCCAGATCTCCGACGGTTCAGCCGCACTTCTCGTTGCAAGCGAAGAAGCCGTGAAGCGTCATGGTTTGAAGCCACGGGCACGAATTCACCACATGACGGTGCTGGCAGACGACCCAATCATGATGCTCTCAGCTCCAATCCCAGCCACCCGTCGTGCGCTCGAGCGCACAGGTTTGAGCATCGACGACATTGACGCAGTTGAAATCAACGAGGCGTTCGCCCCAGTCCCAATGGCGTGGTTGAAAGAGATTGGTGCCGACCCGGCGAAGGTCAACCCAAGTGGTGGAGCTATCGCTCTTGGTCACCCGCTCGGTGCGACTGGCGCACGTCTCATGGTGACGCTGCTGAATGAACTTGAGCGCACAAATGGCCGCTACGGCCTTCAGACAATGTGTGAGGGTGGCGGCCAAGCCAACGTCACCATCATTGAACGACTCTAACGAGAGTTCTGAGAACAAAATGAAAAGGTGGTGGCCGCTGGCCACCACCTTTTTTGTACGGGCGGTGGGACTTGAACCCACACTCCGAAGAACAGGAACCTAAATCCTGCGCGTCTGCCAATTCCGCCACGCCCGCGTGCGGGACACAGCGTACTGAGAGTTGTCAGCGTTGGGTCACTCGTCTCCACCACCACTGCCGTCGTCAGTAAGCGCGATGGCGAGCTCAGCGGTGACAACCCCAGTGATGTCCAAACCCTGACTTTGCTGGTAGCGCATGATCGTGCGCATGGTGCCCGGACCAAAATATCCATCGGCGTCGATGTTGTATCCGGCGGCAGCAAGGCCGTTCTGCACTGCAGCAACGGTGTCACCTTCTGTGCATGGCGCGAGTGGGTAATCAACTTCGGTATCCGACACGTATGAACTGCACCAGTCAGCCCCGCTCACTGCGGGTTCCAACATTTGGAATTCTGGGCTCCAGCGCACAGGAATTGACCCTGTCGGCTCGCATGGCCATGGGTTTTCGTCGTAGAGCGACTGAGGAGACATGTTCATTGCGCCCGATTCGGTGATCGCGCTCGCAATACGGTTTACTCCGCACAAGGTGATAACCGGGCGGTCCCACCAGCGGCAGTTTGAATCAAGTTTCTTTGTGGTGACGTAGTTGCCGTCGTTGGTGCTTTCTGCACGAACGAGCACTGGTTCGTCGTATCCCTCAATGTTGACAAACGAGATCCGGGTGAATGCGCCAGCAGCAATACCGTTGCTCACCGCATTTTGATAGCTGATGTGGTCGGTGCGCACCCACTCGCCGTCAACCAAGTTGAACATTGCGGCTTCAGGAATACGAGAGTCCTCTGAATCGGCAAGTGGACCCCATTGCTCTGGGCCAATGAGGATTCCTGCACGAACACCACATCGCTCTGTGCTGACTGGCCCGTAGAGGCGTGAGCCTGCATATTGAGATTGCAAGTTGTCGCGAGCCGCGATGAGTTCTGGGCTTAAATCGGGTTCGGCTGGTGTTTCAGGTTCAACCGTTGTGGTTGTTGAGGTTGTCTCAGGTGCAACTGTTGTCTCGGTCGTTTCCGACGAAGAATCAGCCGAGTCATCCCCAGTGCTATCGCTTACTACTGACGACTCGGTGGCTTGGTCCGATGTCGTGGGCTCGGCACTCACGATCGTGGTTTCGGGAGCTCCCAGTGTCGCTGTCGGTTCATCGGTGAGCGTGATTGATGACGAGCATGCTGCGGTAATCACTATGAGCGAACCGAGAGCTGCAAGGGCAACGAGGCGTTTCATAACTCCGATTGTTGCGGAAGACGGGACGTCTGTGCGGTCACTATTTCCTGAGGCAAGGCTGAATTGCTGTCAGTAACGCTCTCGAAGTCGCGGTAACACCCCTTTTGCGAAACGCTCAAAGCTTTCGTTCATCTGTTCTGGATGAAACCCGGGTGGACATC
>JALRDI010000277.1 GCA_023257035.1 Ilumatobacteraceae bacterium
GAAGCGATCAGCGGGAACCGCCAGCGATCGGTACGAATCGTAATCAAGAAGAGCAGGGCCGTGAACAACGCAATCAATGTGAGCAAGGTCAACGCTGGCAGTTCTGCGTTGACCACCGCGTACGTCGCACCTTGCACCACCCCACGGGTTTCATTGGTGAGATCAAACCGGCTCAGCCAGTAATCACCTGCTCGCAGCACCGCCAGAATCGCGAGCAGCACCGCCATATGAACCTTGGTTGCCTGGCGGACGGTCGGCATGGCTCCAGCGAACAGCACTGCGCCGTTCAACACGTGCGTAATCGCCGTGATGACAATGACGAGCAGCAACGCAGCAAACAGCCAGTCAGAAACGAAGCTGATCAGGGGAAGCCGGAAGACGTAAAAGCCGACATCAGCACCAAATTGCGGATCGGTGACGCCGAAGTCTTTCGAATTTCTAAACAGCAAAAGGTCTTGCCACTGCTGTGCCGCAGGCAACGACACCAGAATTCCGAGAAGTGCCGCAACGCCATAACGAACGAGCCGCATACGTCGACCAAACACCTCGTGAAAGCGCTGCACAACCGGCGGAACATTGCTTTCCAGGCGAACGGGAGCGGTTCGATCGGCGACCCACAGGTTGATCCATCCGAGCAGCAAGAACACGAGCAGGCAACCTGCGAACATCGTCAGCTTCGCAGTGAGTTGACCCCAGAAAATGTCACTTCGCCCGAGAGCGCGGTGCCACAACAAATCAATCCAAAATGACGCAATACCGCGCCCAAAAATGAGAATAAAAAAGGCCAGGGCTCCAACGATGATGAGCGCTACTCGTCCATTGAACGCTCGTTGGGCTGGCCGGCGGGGGATTTCCGACTCGGGTCGCATTCCCTCCGAGACTAGTCGTCAACGAGAACGAGTTCGCATCGACATCCAAGATGTCCGGGCGGAATCTCTACCCCTGTCGGAAACTCCGACCCGAGCACAACGGCGCCAGCAAGCGTGTTGTCCTCACATTCGGCACACGGGCGATCACCAACAGCCGCCACCCATCGCACCTTTGTCCCAGGTGCCGCTGACGAACGCTGCGCTGTTGCATACGCAACTGCCATGGCCTCAAACAGCACTGACTCGATCTGTTCACCCTTCAGCGCGCGATAGATCGCTCGTACCGACTTCACCTTCGCGTGTTGATCATCACCAGAATCCTTCGCTGCTTGCACAACTTGGCCTCTCACAACTGACAACAATTGCTCATCAACGAGGGCATCGGCGGCGGCGCAGGCACCTTCACCATCGGCGAGATCAGCACAGACACTTGCGGCACCTGCCTCTGAAGCAGCAGTGAACGCGGATGCCATCAACTTTGCATGGCGCTTGCGATACGCAGCTGGCCCGGGCAGTGGAGTTCGGCGCTTCTTCTCATCGTCGCCGTCAAGCGCCGCAAGCACTGTGTCGAGCTCATCATCAAATGCTTTTTTTACCGAGCGGACAAGACTGGCCAGTTCATCGCCAATCACTTCATCTCGGCGAGGAATCGAGATTCCTTCAGCATCGAGTTCGTCATCAACTGCGACTTGCCGGCCCGGAAACAACGGAACGACCTCAGCGGATGGGCCGTCATCGGAGACATCATCCGCTTCCGAGGAGCTCCCATCAAGATCGCGCTTTGGCGTCGAGCCCTCACCGAGCACATCGCTCACTGCCTCAGATGCAGTTGTCGACATCGCTTCGATCGATGCAACATCTGCGGCGATCGATTGTGGATCGAGTACGGCCACGACATCGGCGGCCAACGCTCGAGCACGATCAAATTGCTCGGCAAGACGCCGCTGATGCAACTCAGTTTCTTCCGCCCACAGACGCGCCGATTCTCGTAGGCGAGCAATTTTCATATTCGCCTGTTCAACGTGGCGATCGGCCTCTTCGACAATTTCACGTAAACGAGCACGCATTTCTGCACGCTCAACTCGCGTTTCCTCCCGCGCCGAGACGAGCGTCCGAGCTTTCTCTTCTCCAAGAATCTCAAGCAGAACCTCATCTTCCATTTCGGAAAGATTGACAGCACGCTGTTCCGCCTCAGAAAGCTCCTTCGTGAGCCGGCGGTTTTCGTCGGCAAGGGTCTGCATTTCAGCTGCGACTGCGACAAGAAATGCTTTGACCTTGTCTTGCTCGAAACCCTTTCGCGACGTCGGGAAGGTGGCCTTTGAAATCGAGTCAGGGGACGATGGGTTGGGGGTAGACGCGTCCATGCCCCGAGAGTAGACAGCCGAAGAGACCCAGCGCTGTCACCCGAAACAAATTATTCAGCCGAATGCTGCGGTCGGTCACCGCCAAAGGCAACAAGGGCGTCAATCGCCTCGTCTAGGGTTGAAACCGAGACGATCTCGAGGCCAGGCGCAGCTGCTCTTGCCGCAGCAATCTGTTCCTCCCCCTGTTGTGCGGGCACGAGGAATAACTCAACGCCGGCCTGTTTCACCGCCGATGCCTTTTGGGTCAACCCGCCGATCGGGCCAACCGACCCGTCGAGATCGATGGTTCCTGTGACAGCAACCTTGCGACCTCCAGTGAGTTCTCCTTCAGAGAGCCCATCGATCAATGTCAATGTGAAGGCAAGCCCGGCTGAAGGCCCACCGATTGATCCGGTGTCGATCGTGATATCGAAAGGCAACTCGACCCGACGGGTATCGAAAGGCAAGAACCCGACAATTGTTCGCTCTGGATCATCGGTCGCCGACGTCAGTTCGACATCAACGTCAAACTCTCCCTCGCCTCGACGCTCAACAGTCAGCGTGATGACATCACCGGGTTGTTTCCCCTCTAAAACCTCCAAGAGATCACCGACACTGCCCAACTCGACGCCGTCGGCGACGAGTAGACGATCTCCTGGGTCAAGAACCTCGTCAGATGGTGGCCAACGAACACACGAGCCCGAATCTGAAAACTCGAGACAGGCAATCTCAGAAATCAAAACATCACCGGGAAGAATCGTGGCGTCGAAACCCAACCAACTCAGCGCAACAAACTGGGCGACCTCCTCCGAGGTGCGCATCTGCTCGAGTGAGAACACACGACGTTGTTCTGCTGTTTGGAAACCGAACTTGTCTTCTTCAGTCATCATCTGCACTGCAAGTTCATCTCGCCCAACCCACCACGACAGCACCGACTGTGGAGGCTCGGTGATGGTGACGAGCATGAAGTCGCCCTCTGCAGAAAACACCTCAGGTGCAGGTTCGTCACTTCCCTCTCGTTCTCCCACCACAAGTCGATCACCGATCGGCTGCGCGGAACCCGGCACCCGCGCATATGGCGCAGGCTGTAACTCGTTCAGGCGCTCATTCATTTCACGGGCAACAAATGACGACGGAATCAACGCGGTCGCTGCGATCACCACCACCGAGAGCATCGAGAGAGCAGCGAGCGGGACCGCCCACCAGCGATGCCGTCGAGAAGGAAACATTGGATCGGCACCAACTAACCCGTTCATCGGCGACGACAGATTCACATCTGGTGGGGGGAGTAAGTTTGCGTCAGAGCTTTCCATGAATTCTTCGTTTACTGTCGACCTACTCACGAGCCGTGCTGTCCTCATCGCCGTGTTCGCGCTGCTCGCGTTGTTATTTGCCGGCTGGAGAAAGACTGCCAGAGCATCGACCAATTCGCCACGTCGAGTCTTGACACCGCTTGTGAATCGCTCTCCGAGCGGGGTTCCCGTTGAGCAACAACCCCTCACGATGTATCGCCGGCCGGGTATTACCCATCGGCTGATTTCTCTCGGGCTCGCCGGGGCAATCGCTGTTGTCGTCGGTGCCGTACTCGCCATTCTCATTTCGTTTGCCGCCGTCGCAAGCGTCATACGACTCACAGATCTTCTGGGCTGAGATGACATCAGACGAATTACTCTCACTGCGCCGAACAGTTGTCGTGCTCGGTCATCAAGGCGATGAACCCTCAGTTCGGCCGATGTTGCAACACCACGACTCGATCGTTCGCGAACTTGCACTGGGGGCGCTCCATCGTATGGGTGCACTGACGGGAGACGACCTTGCCAACGCAGTTGCCGATGCGGCGCTCCTGGTTCGCCGACGGGCGGCCGAGCTCAGTGCGGGCTATCCGACGGTCAACCTTGCTCCGCTCCTCGCCGATAATGAACCAGTCGTCGTTGAGATGGCGATCTGGGCATATGGTGAGCGGGAAGACGTCGATGACAACATTCTTGAGACCATCATCTCTCTCACTACCGACCACGACGATGCCCTCGTTCGCGAGGCTGGCGCCGCCGCCCTTGGGGCAATCGGAGATGAACGTGGCGTACCGGCAATCCTCGCAGCCTGCAGCGATAAGCCAGCGGTGCGACGACGCGCGGTACTCGCACTTGCTCCGTTCTCGGGGTCTGAAGTTGAAGCGGCAATTGATGCCGCCCTCAGCGATCGTGATTGGCAGGTTCGCCAATCAGCCGAAGACCTCAGACGCTGAGCGGCTCGCGATCAGCATCTGACTCTGACGAATCTTCTACTTGCGCAGAAGCCGTTGATCCGGCGTGCGATTCACCTTCAACGTTGAGTTTCGGAAGCACGCGATCAAGCCACTGAGGAATCCACCAGTTACCTCGACCAAGCAATGCCATCGTCGCAGGCACCAGCAACATTCGGACGAGTGTTGCGTCGAGCAACACCGCAACTGCAAGTCCGACACCGAAGAGTTTCACGATGCGATCATCTTCAAGAAGGAATGCTCCGAAGACCACGACCATGATCGCAGCAGCCGCGGAAATAACTCGAGCGGTTGCCGCAAGTCCGTCGGCCACAGAGTTGGTGGGGTCTCCAGTGCGGTCGTATTCCTCTTTGACTCGAGAGAGCAAGAACACCTCGTAGTCCATCGAAAGACCGAAGACAATTGCAAACAACATGAGCGGGACGAACGGCTCAATCGGTGCAGGCTCAACACCGAACACCGATGAGAACCAACCCCACTGGAAGATTGCCACTGCCACGCCATATGCCGACGCAATCGACAACACATTCATCAACACGGCCTTCAACGGCACGAGCACAGAGCGGAACACCATCATCAACAACAAGAACGACACGCCGAGAACAGCACCAAAGAACACGAAAATTCGGCTTGCCATATACGCCGTGAAGTCAATGTTTGATGCGGCAGCACCCGTCACGCTTGCGGTGATACCCGAGCCCGACAACGCTGACGGAAGCACCTCTTCACGAAGGCGTTCAACTGTCGCCGCTGTTGCTTCATCTTGAGGTGATGATGTTGGGATGACCTGAATGATCCAGGCCTCTGACTCAGCCGGGTTCGCCATATCGTTCGGGAACGGCGGGGCAACTCGATCAATGCCAGCGTCAGATGCGAGCGACGTTGCGAGACCCTGGACGTAAGCGATATCACCGGGTTCACTTGTCTCAAGTGCGACAAGAAGCGGACCGTTGAATCCGGGACCAAATCCTTCGGCGATCAGGTCGTAAGCACGGCGAGCTGGGGTCTCTTCAGAGAAGTTGCCTTCATCGGAAAATCCGAGACGAAGCGAGAGCACCGGCAAGGCAAGCAGCACGAGCACACCACCACCAAGTGCGGCATACAGCCACGGTTTGCGCTGGATCTGGCGGCTCCACCGGTACGAGGCGGTTTCGCGTAGCGGGCGTTCCCGTCGAGGAGGAACTTCCCTACGAAGAGGCCGAATTGCGATGCTGCCGAGCAGCGTCACGATGGCAAACACACCGCCGATTGCCGACAGAACCGGAATTCCAAGGCCGACGCCAAGCAGCGCTATCGCAATGCACCCTGCCGAGATAAGCCCGCGCCAGCGGGTTACTTCAACCTTTGAGTGGAACACGCCAAGAAGTGCCGGCACCAACGTGATTGATGCAATCAACGTCACCGCCACGGTCGCTGCTGCGGCGATACCAAGACCTGCAACAAACTCAAGACCAACGGTGATCATGCCGAGAAGCGACAGCACAACGGTGATGCCAGCAAACACAACCGCTCGGCCTGCAGTGTTCAGCGAGCCTGCAGTCGCATCTTCAGGTGAGTAGCCGGCCCGAGTGAGTTCGCGGTAGCGCGTCACCATGAACAGGGCGTAGTCGATGCCAACACCGAGTCCGATCATGATGCCGATCAATGGAGCGAATTCAGGAATTGAAAGTCCGTGCGACATCAACGACACAACACCAAAACCGCCGGTGCCAACTCCTGCGAGAGCGACTGCAATTGGCAGACCCATCGCCATCACAGAACCAAACGCAACGATCAAAATGACGATTGCGAACGCAAGACCGATCATTTCTGATTCGGGAGGAGCGAACTCTGAGAACACAGCTCCACCGACTTCGACCGTCACCCCGTCGAGGGCAGGCACCATCTCTCTAATATCTGCACCGATTTCTGCGGCGGTGACCTGGTCAATATTGTTGGCAACGTTGACCTGAGCGAATGCAATCAGCCCGTCGGCAGAGATCTGACTCGCCCCCATTTGTGAGTAGGGGCTCACCACTCCAAGACCGTCAATGGCATCGACTTCAGCAAAGAGCGCGGACATCTCGGCAACGACTTCAGGGTCATCAACACCCCGGTCTGATTGGAACACGATGTTGCCACCAAAGGCACTGCCCGAGCCCGGGAAGTACTCGTTCAGCACCGCGAAGCCCCTCGTACTTTCAGACTCAGGGGTTGAAAACTCACCCGAGAACGCAGCGCCGATTGCTCCGGCCATTGCATTGATGCCAAATAGCAGGACAATCCATGCAGCGATGACGAGCCGACCACGGCGGAATGCCCAGCGGGCAAGAGAGGAATACATGTCGTTACAGCAACTTTCTTGGGGGTTTGCCACGATTGCGGCCACATAGTTCTAACGTCACACAAGGCTCATTCCATTCCAACCGGTGTTGTGACCATTGCCACCAGCCGCAGCGCCAAGCTTCATCGTATTGACCGTGTGCGAGACTGATGCCGTGAGTACCACTTCGCTCTTATCCGCATCAGTGATGGCGACCCCTGTTGGCGACCTTGTTGTCGTTGCCAGCGAACGATCGCTTCGAGGTGTTCTTTGGGGGGACGACGACAACGAATGGAAACGAGCAGCGATTGATCGCCAGGTCGTGACCTTTGAGCGCTCAAACGTCATTGACCAGACCATTTCGCAACTCTCCGAATATTTCGATGGCGCACGGCAACGCTTTGATCTGCCGCTCGAGCCGATCGGTACTGCATTCCAGGCCATCGTCTGGAAATCGCTCACAAAGATCGAATTTGGGTCAACCGTGAGTTACTCAGAACAGTCCGAAACGATCGGGCGTCCGAGTGCAGTTCGGGCGGTCGCCTCAGCAAATGGCCGTAATCCGATTTCCATCGTTATTCCCTGTCACCGCGTGATCGCTGCATCCGGGGGGCTTGGCGGATTCGCCGGAGGTCTCGACGCCAAGCGATGGCTACTCAACCATGAAGAGTCGATCAACGGTCAACTCGCTCGCGCTGCGTCGTGATCGTTTCGCGCCACGTCCTGCTGCTTGGAACGTTCGTCGGCGTTCTGCGTTTGTCAGCGTCGCGGTGGGCTCAATTCTCACCGTGGTGCTCACGCTCTGGGTTCTCAGTTAACGCTGAGCAGTAACGTCGCAGCATGAACAGTTCTGCTGCAAAGAAATGGGCGGACGACCTCGCATCGTGGGGAATCCCTGATCACATCTTGAGTGCTGCTCCACAGTCACCGTGGATTCACCCGGTGAGCAGCTTTACTCCGGAAGGAAACCTGTTCGTCGAAACACCATCTCGACTTCGCGCGCTCGAAGCGCTCGAGGGGCTCGACTTACCATCGGTCCTCGATGTCGGATGCGGTGGTGGGCGGGGCGTGTTTGGGCTCACTCCGCCGGCCACCATGGTCGTGGGTGTCGACCATCAACAAGGGATGCTCGACGTCGTCACCGACCAAGCACGCGAGCGCAATCTCGAGGTGCAGACAGTGCTCGGCAACTGGCCGGCGGTCGCCGACAACACACCGGTCTGCGATATCGCAATCTGCCACCACGTCGTCTACAACGTCGCAGATCTTGTTCCGTTCATTGAAGCCCTCACGAGCCATGCCCGGCGACGAGTTGTATTGGAACTGCCGACCCGTCACCCGCTGAGCCACCTCAGCGATGCATGGAAACAGTTCTGGGACCTCGATCGGCCGACAGCCCCGACGTCTGATGATGCTCTAGCGGTTGTTCGGTTGACCGGGGTTGAAGCGAACCTTGAGGAGTTCGAGACCGTTGAACCAGCGCGTGATGTGACCGATCTTGACGTTGAACACATGCGGATACGTCTGTGCCTCACCGAGGACCGTGACGCAGAGATTCGCGAGTTTCTTGAACATCGTCAACCCAAGCCACGTGCGCTTGCGGCAATTTGGTGGGACGTCAACTCGTACTTCTAGTACCTCAGAGTGAAATGTCCGGACATTTGATAACATGCGTGCCATGTGTCGTCAAGTGACCTGCAAACAATGTGGAAAAGCCTCTTGGGCCGGCTGCGGAATGCATGTCGAACAAGTACTTGGCCACCTCAGCGCCGATGAGCGCTGTCAGGGCCACACTGAGCCAGCCCGCGCAAAGCGCCGCTGGTTCAGCCGGTCCTGACTTCAGTCGTTTCGCACGCGCATGGCACCCTTGTGTCATGGGCATCAACGTCACGCGCTCGAACGCAATCGCAACAGTCACCCTTGATCGGCAAGAAGCACTCAACGCTCTCACGCCGGCACTGCTCAGCGAACTCGCTGACGCGCTCGATGACGTAGCAGCCGACCCCGACATTCGCGTCGTGGTGCTCACCGGCGAGGGCCGAGCATTCTCTGCTGGCGTCGATCTGAAGGCACTTGCCGAAGAACCGCCAGCTGATGGCGATGTCTCCGGTGCCCTCAACAACCCGGCACGCCGAGCCTGCGACGCTCTGTCACAAATGCCGAAGGTAACGATCGCTCGCGTCAACGGCTTCTGCTTCACTGGTGCACTCGAACTCGCTCTCGCCTGCGACCTCATGGTCGTCGCCGAAGAAGCAAAACTTGGCGACACCCACGCCAAATGGGGACTTCGCCCGACATGGGGTATGAGCGCACGACTCATGCGTGCGGTCGGCCCAGTTCGAGCACGCGAGCTCTCGTACACCGCCCGCACGTTCACCGGCCAAGAAGCGTACGAATACGGAGTTGCATCACACTGCGTGCCACTCAGCAACCTTGATGCAACCGTCACAGAGCTTGCCACCGCCATTGCTGAAAACAGCCCCGAATCAATTGCCGCATATAAGGACTTGTACCTCAACCAGCAACAAGTCGGTGTACTTGAGGGGCTCTCATTTGAGTACAGCACGATGTACCCAATGGGCGACGCCGGTGGTCGTCTCGACGGATTCAGCAAGAGTTCATGATGATGACCTCGCGCTCTCAACTTTCGATTGGTGCTGCTCTCGTCTCGTTCGCTGAGAACGAACTTCTTCCCGGCCTCAACATCACTGCCGATGACTTCTGGAGTGCTCTCAACACTCTCGTCAATGAGTTCTCCAGCGAAAACAGAGATCTATTAGATGAGCGCCAACGCTTGCAGAGCCTCATCGACACTTGGCATCGCGAGCACGGAAAAGGTGACCCTGACGCATATCGAGCATTCCTTGAATCGATCGGATACCTCGTTCCCCAAGGTGACTCATTCAATGTCACGACTGACGGCGTCGACCCAGAAATTGCCACCATTGCCGGCCCACAACTTGTTGTACCTGTCACCAACGCTCGCTACGCCATTAACGCGGTAAATGCGCGTTGGGGATCGCTCTACGACGCTCTCTACGGCACCGACGTTCTCGGCGACCTTCCACCTAGTGGCCCCTACAACGAGCAACGCGGGGCACAAGTCATCGACTACGCCCGAGGGCTACTCGATGACTGCGTACCACTTGAATCAGGTAGCCACCGTGGCTCTCTCAACTACCGCGTGTCAGGAACAACGCTGCTCGTTACCTGTAGCGATGGACAAGAAGTTGCTGCGACGACACCGGTTGTTGGGTGGATTGGAGAACCTGACACTCCATCTGCGATCGTCGTCGAACACCACCGCCTCCACGTCCAGATCGTCATCGACCGCCAACACTCTGTCGGAGCAACCGACAGCGCC
>JALRDI010000109.1 GCA_023257035.1 Ilumatobacteraceae bacterium
CCTGACATCGAAATCGATAGGCCGGCAGACTCCGCTGGCGACAGTCATCCGGAGGTGACGAGCGTGGAACCGGTACTAGCCGTCAACAACTTGAATATCTATTACGACAAGTTTCTTGCTGTTCGAGACATAACGATGGACATCGCTCCACGTTCAATCACCGCATTAATTGGCCCTTCTGGCTGCGGAAAGTCGACGTTCCTGCGTTCGCTCAACCGCATGCATGAAGTGATCCCAAAGGCTCACGTGGACGGTGCGGTTCGACTCAACGGCGAGGATATTTACGGGGTAGGGGTTGACCCAGTTACTGTCCGACGCCAGGTTGGCATGGTATTCCAGCGCCCAAATCCGTTCCCCACGATGTCGATTTACGAGAATGTGCTCGCAGGAATGCGGCTGAATTCGAATCGCTTGAGTAAATCTGAAGCAGACGAGATCGTTGAACGCTCGCTAACGGGCGCGAACCTATGGGGTGAGGTGAGGGATCGGCTCGATAACCCGGGCTCGGGTCTTTCTGGAGGTCAGCAGCAGCGTCTGTGTATCGCAAGAGCAATTGCAGTCGAACCAGAAGTGTTGTTGATGGATGAACCGTGTTCAGCGCTTGACCCAATTTCAACGATGGCGATTGAAGCACTCATGGAAGAACTCAAGGATCAGTTCACCATCGTGATCGTCACCCACAACATGCAACAAGCAGCCAGAGTGAGTGAGCGAACAGCCTTTTTCAATATCGATGGCCCGGGACAACCTGGTCACATTGTTGAGATGGACCTCACCGAGAATATGTTCTCGAACCCGAAAGAAAAAGCAACATCCGATTACGTCACAGGAAGGTTCGGCTAATGAATGAGTTACGTCAAGGTTTCCATGAAGATCTCGATCGAATCCGCAAGCAGGTATCAACGATTGGGGCGTACATCGTCGAGCTGATCCCGCGAGTGACTGACATCATGCTCTCAAATGATCTTGAGGGCGCCGAGCGTGTGATCCGTGCTGACCAAGACATCGATGATCGCGTGATCGATACCGAAGAACTCATTTTGAAGGTGCTCGCTCTGCAATCACCAGTCGCTGGAGACCTCCGCGAGGTGACATCGGCTTTGAAGGTGATAGCCGACATGGAGAGATCGGCAGATCTTGCGTGCAACATCTGCAAAGCTGCGCGCCGAATTCACGGCTATGAGATGGATCCAAAGTTGCGCGGACTTATCCAGAAACTTGGTGATCAGGCAACAAAGGAATACCGCAAGGCGGTCGACTCATACGTCAACAGAGACGTCATGGAGTCCGCCGCTCTCGGCGACATCGACGAGCTACTCGACAACTTGCAACGCCAATTCCTCCAACAGATCATCGAAAGTCACGCCTCGCAAGCCATCGAATTGCAGGTCGCCGTGCAACTCACCCTCGTTGCCCGTTTCTACGAGCGATTAGGTGATCACGCTGTGAACCTAGCCAATCGGGTCAGATTTATCGAAGAAGGGCGATTGCCTGAACTCCACGTCTCTGATCGGGAATTGCGCGAGGAAGCAGGGTCCGCATTTGGGCCAACGGGAACCGACTGACGTTCAAGCTCGATGAATGTCTTCATCGTTATCGCAATCGCTGTGCTGGCAGGCATAAGCGGGTACGCCGTGAAATCCACTCGCAGCCGATCGCAATCTGAAATCCCTCCAGAGGCCCAAGCACTCGCTACCGGTAGCGACTTGGGTCCCGACATTTTGGACCTACTCCCGATTCCAATTGCTGTGCTCCTTCGAGACAATCGAAAGCCTCAGAAAAATCGAGCGCTCAGCCGACTCGCAAATGGCTCAACGGCAATTCTGATCGATGACGCTGTCGACAGTGCCCTACAGAGAGCGCTAAATGGGGAACAAGTGAGTGAGACGCTGACCTTTAGCGGTCCGCCCCAATTGATATGTGAATTGCAGGCCGGCCGACTCAATGGAAGTGGCGCGTACTTGGTGGTCACCGATGTGACAGAAAAAGTTCGGACTGATTCGATGCGAACTGACTTCATCGCGAATATCAGTCATGAACTAAAGACGCCGGTCGGAGCAGTAGCGGTGTTAGCAGAGGCGCTACTGGGTGAGACTGACCAGGCCGTAGTGAACCGTTTGACATCTCGAATGCTCGCTGAGTCAGAACGGGCGTCGAAGACAATCGATGATCTTCTTGAATTGTCCCAGACCGAGCAGTCGGTATTTGAAAACACTGCTGTGATCGCTGTGGAAGAACTCTTGGATTCCGTCAAAGCCAGATACGACGAGGCTGCGCACCAACGACACATCGAGATCATCATTGAAGGGACAAAGTCCACTGAAGTCGTTGGTGACCGTCAACAGCTTGCATCCGCACTTGGAAACTTGGTCGACAATGCGGTGAAGTATTCGACCGATGGTGGCGTTATCACGCTTCGATCAATTGCGGGTGACGAAGACATAACGATTGAGGTCTGTGATACGGGTGTCGGAATACCTCATCGTGATCTCGATCGAATTTTTGAACGTTTTTACCGTGTTGACAAAGCGAGGAGCCGTGGAACTGGCGGTACAGGTCTTGGCTTGGCAATAGTCCGGCATGTCGTCACCAATCATGGCGGGTCAATTGAGGTCACCTCAGTTGAAGGTGAAGGCAGTTGTTTCCGTTTAGTTCTCCCGAAAGAAGCAGAACAATGAGTGAAGCTCATATCTTTGTGGTCGAAGATGAGGAATCATTCGTTGACGCCCTTGAAATTGGGCTTGGTCGCGAGGGGTTCTCGGTCAGCGTGGCGCGAGATGGTTTTGAGGCGCTCGAAAAGTTTGACGAAGTCAATCCTGACCTTGTCTTGCTTGATGTCATGCTGCCCCGTGTGACTGGTATCGAGGTATGCCGTCAACTACGCCAAAAGAGCAACGTGCCGATCATCATGGTGACGGCAAAGTCGAGTGAAATCGACACTGTTGTTGGCTTGGAGGTCGGTGCTGACGATTATGTTGCGAAGCCGTACCGAATTCGAGAACTTGTTGCTCGTATCAGAGCGGCCCTACGACGGAATTCACCGGACAGCACCGGTGAGATCGAGCGTCCGGCCGAGTCAGCGCTTGTTGTCGGCGATGTTGAACTCAATGACGATGAACACACGGTGATGGTTCGGGGCGAGAACGTCACCATGCCGCTGAAAGAGTTCGACGTCTTGCGACTGTTGATGGCGAACGTCGGCA
>JALRDI010000189.1 GCA_023257035.1 Ilumatobacteraceae bacterium
CCTCAACATAATATGTGTCAAGTCCTCTAGGAATTTCATAAAATTCATTTGCTTGAATAAATGTTTCAACATTTGTTACTAGCGATGGGTCAACATTAAATCCACCTGCTTCTGGAAGTTCGATTCAAATTGCAGGATTTAATCAAAGTTCTGCTTCTAGATCGTATGCAGAGTTACGTTCAAATACAATTACCTATGATGGATCGCTCACCATTGGTGGCGTTCGCGTCGCTGATCTTGCCGCCGAGTTCGGTACACCACTGTTTATTTACGACGAGGAACATCTCAGAGATCGTTGTCGTCAAGCGGTAGCCGCGTTTGGGCATCAATCTGCCGTATATGCGACCAAAGCTTTTCTTTGTCGGGCGATGGCTGACCTTGCGTATTCCGAAGGGATGATGCTCGATGTCGCGTCCGGTGGCGAACTTCACGTTGCGCTCTCGGCTGGAGTACCCGCATCAGCGTGTGTATTGCATGGGAACAACAAGAGTGTTGCCGAACTCCAGATGGCGATCGATGCAGGAGTACATGCCATCGTCGTCGACTCGTTTGATGAGATCAGCCGCCTTGAACGCCTTGGCACTCAGCCGGGCAACACCATTCCGCCAGTATTGCTTCGCATTACACCGGGTGTGTCAGCCCACACTCATGAATTCATCTCAACCGGCCAGAACGACTCGAAGTTTGGTTTCAACTTGGAGAACGGAGACGCTGCTCGGGCAGTTGATCAGGTGCGATCATCGTCACTTTTGAATCTCATCGGCGTGCACTGCCACATCGGGTCGAATGTGTTTGACGCAGCAAGTTTCGCAAAAGCGGCTGAGGTGATGGCTGAATTCGCGATTCCGCTTGATCTGCCTGAACTTGTGCTTGGCGGCGGACTCGGAGTCCCTTATGTATCGGGGGAGGAGGCACCCACAATTTCAACGTGGGGGTCGGTGCTCCTCGATGCTTGTGAGGCACTCGGAGTTCGGTCGCGCATATCCGTCGAACCCGGTCGGGCAATCGCCGCTGCGGCAGCGATCACCGTGTACACGGTGGGCACCGTGAAAGAAATCCCGGGTGTTCGTCGGTATGTCTCAGTTGATGGCGGAATGAGCGATAACCCTCGGCCGGTGTTGTATGGGTCCGGCTATGAAGCGGCTCTCGTGCGTGACCCATTTGGTGACCGCTCACTCCCAGCGAGGGTGGTTGGAAAGCACTGCGAAAGCGGTGATGTTCTCGTCGCTGATGCGCGACTTCCCGAAGACCTTGCAGTCGGAGATCTGTTGTTTACTCCCGTCACTGGCGCATATGGCCATTCGATGGGGTCGAATTACAACAAGGTGCTAAGGCCAGCCGTTGTGTTCGTTCGCGATGGTGAGGCCCGGCTCGTCGTCCGACGTGAAACCTACGACGACCTGTTAGCAACTGACGTCTTTGACGCCAATCACTGAGAACTCAGCGCGAGGCGTTCGAACGGGCCTCGAGGTACCTCTGAGAGGCAGCCCGCGACTCTTCGTCGTGAAGTGCAACGACAAGCGTGTCGGCATCGTTAGCGTTGCGACCCGTCCCAGCGATTTCCTCCATGACGGCGTTGACCTGGGTTTTCGTGGCGAGTAATGAAAACGTCGGCTTCGACGCAAGTGAGTCGGCAAATGATTGCGCTTCTGAAATGAGGTCGTCGGCTGAAACGACTCGATTAATAAATCGGAGTTGAAGAGCCTCTTCTGCGGTGAACGGCCGACAGGACAAGATGAGTTCTTTTGCAACAGCGGGGCCGACCTCTCGAACGAGTCGCGGTACACCACCCCACGCGAGCGGTATGCCAAGGTCGACTTCGGGAATCGAGAAACGAGTTCCGGTAGCTGCCATGCGGAGATCACAGGCAGAGGTGAGAACCACACCACCACCTACACAGTGGCCATGAACTGCAGCAATCGTGAGCTGGCGCATGTTGGTGACAGTGTCGGCCATGATCCGGCCAAGTTCGGCACCAGCCCTTGGATTCGCGCCGCCGTACACGTTGGTGAAGTCGTTAAGGTCGAAACCTGCAGTAAATGCTCGGCCTTCGCCCCGCATAACGATCACCTTCAGGTCGTGCTGATCGGTGATCCAATTGCACAGTTCGATGATCTCTGTCATCAGCGCGACCGAGAGAGCGTTGAGGCGCTCCGGTCGATTCAACACAATTGTTCCAACCGGTGAACCATTGGTGTTCTCCCAACGGATGTGTTCCAGATTGGGCATTTCTCGACTAGCCATCGAACTATCGAAGCATGCGTCGTATTGATACGGCGTGTCGGGGCTGGTTCGGGCCCTCTCGGATAGCCTCTCAAGGGTGACAGAACAAGCAGTTTCTTCGGCCGCTCGACAGGTCCGAGTCGGATTGCTCGGCTGCGGCAATGTCGGTGGGGCATTGGTGCCGCTCTTGCGTGCCCAACGAGATGCAATTGCGGCGCGTACCGGTTTGGAACTTGTGGTGACGACAGTGGCTGTTCGCAATATGTCGCGCGATCGTGGGGTCGACCTCGGTGATGTCGAATTGACGAATGATGCAATGGCTGTTGTCTCAGACGCCAATATCGATGTCATTGTTGAGGTGATCGGTGGAATCGAGCCAGCTCGTGAGCTCATCGTTGCTGCGTTGTCAGCTGGCAAACCGGTCATCACCGGAAACAAAGAACTTTTGGCGAATCATGGTGCTGAATTATTTGAGCTTGCAGATTCAAACGGCGTTGACCTGTTATTCGAAGCCGCAGTTGCAGGCGGTATCCCACTGATCCGCCCTCTGCGGGAGAGTCTCCGTGGAGAGCCGGTCTCCAGAGTGATGGGAATCCTCAACGGCACTACCAACTACATCTTGTCGAAAATGACAAATGAAGGTGCCGATTATGCCGATGCGCTTTCTGAGGCCCAGCGACTCGGGTACGCCGAGCGAGATCCAACGGCCGATGTCGAAGGCTTTGACGCCGGGGCGAAGGCGGCGATCATCGCAAGCATTGCCTTCGGTGTGAAGGTCGTGGCGGGCGATGTGTACCACGAGGGCATCAGCAACATCACTGCGAGTGACATTGCTATCGCAGGGAGATTGGGCTACGTGGTCAAACTCCTCGGGATTGCGGAGCAAGATCGGGAAACCGGCGAGGTTGCGGTGCGAGTGCACCCCGTAATGGTGCCGAATGAGCATCCGCTCGCATCTGTACGCGACTCATACAACGCTGTGTTTGTCGAAGGAGATGCCGTTGGTTCGTTGATGTTCTACGGCCGCGGTGCCGGAGGTAGTCCAACCGCTAGTGCAGTTCTGGGCGACCTGATCGATGCAGCCGTGAACCGTAGTCAGGGCACGCATGGCTCGTTGGGGGCATTCCAGCGGGCCCGCGTTCGACCAATTGATGCGACAAGTGCAGAATACTTACTGGCGCTTGATGTGCTTGATCAACCAGGTGTTTTGCATAGCGTTACCGGTGTGTTCGCACAGCACGGTGTCAGCATTCGCGCTGCCGAGCAAGAAGGTGCTGGCGAAGAGGCGCGTCTTGTCTTTATTACCCATGAAGCTGTTGAATCCTCTGTCCAAGCAACGGTCCGACAACTGCGCGAACTCGACGTCGTTCGTCGCATCGGTGGCTTGATCAGAGTGATCGGGGCGTAGATGAAATACGTATCGACGCGCGGAGGCGCTCCAGAGTTGGGCTTCGCAGATGTCCTCCTGAGCGGACTCGCATCTGACGGTGGTTTATACGTCCCAACCGAGTGGCCAGAATTGCCACCGCTCGGCGATGACTATGCAGCCACCGCCACGTCGATCATGTCGGCGTACATCGGTAACGACATTCCTCATCAGGTACTTGCGGAACTAGTTCGGGATGCGTACGCAACGTTCCGTCACCCGGCGGTAGCTCCGTTGGTGCAGATTGACGACGATCTCTGGATCCAAGAACTCTTCCACGGGCCAACGCTCGCGTTTAAAGACCTCGCGCTGCAGGTTGTCGGACGATTGTTCGACCACGTTCTCGCGGAACGCAGTGAGCGAGTGACGATCGTTGGGGCAACGAGTGGCGACACGGGATCTGCAGCAATCGATGCCGTGAAAGGATGCGACAACGTCGACATCGTGATCTTGTATCCACATGGGCGAACAAGTGAGGTTCAGCGGCGTCAGATGACGACGGTCAATTCGCCGAATGTGCACGCCGTCGCAATTGATGGCACCTTCGACGATTGTCAAGACCTCGTTAAGGCAATGTTCGCAGATGAGCAACTTCGAGAAGATTGCAATCTGTCTGCGGTGAACTCGATCAACTGGGCACGAGTAATGGCTCAAATCGTCTACTACGCAACGGCTTCACAGTCGCTGGCGGGGTCTCCAACCTTCTGTGTTCCCACTGGAAACTTCGGCAACGTTCTCGCCGGCTGGATTGCACGCTCAACCGGAGCTCCAATCGATCACCTGCTGATTGCGTCGAATGCAAACGACATTCTTTCTCGTTTTGTGAATGACCGCGATATGTCAACCGCAGACGTCGTACCGACGTTGAGTCCGAGCATGGACATCCAGGTGTCATCGAACTTTGAACGCTTGCTATTTGAGATGAACGGTCGTGACGGTGGACTGACCGCGGAGCAATTGCAGCGCTTTCGTGCCACGGGCACGCTTCAAGTCGAAGAGGGCGAGTTCGCGGAATGGATTTCGTCAACGTTTACCGCAGAGCGTGTTGATGACGATCAAACCCTTTCTGAAATCGGGCGGGTGTACCGCGAGACTGGGATGCTCATCGACCCTCACACCGCAACTGGGACAGCAGCGGCGCGAAGGAGTGACCGGTCTGGAGCAGTCATATGTCTCGCGACCGCACATCCGGCAAAGTTCCCAGATGCTGTCGAACGTGCGACGCGGATCCGCCCAGAGCTTCCTCCCGCACTCGGCGATTTGATGGAACGCCCTGAGCAGATCACACGCCTCGCAGCTGATCTGGCTGATGTATCAGCGTTTGTTCGTCAAATTTCTCGAGTTGGCAGATGATTGCTGTCGGCGCCTAGGAGTGCTACAGTTCTCCTAGTTGGAGCGCTCGCTCCGATCGATCGAAATCAGAAATACTGATTCGTCCCACGTAGCCGGTGGTGTGCAGGGCTGTCCCCGCTGAAGTTGAACAATGGTTCCTCTTCGCAAGACCACACCCAGTTTCCATCGGTCGCACGTGTAGCGATATTCCGCCGTTTTGGCGAAGAGAAGGTGAACGTGGCTGCTCAAGCTCTCGAACAATCAGTCCTCGAAACAAAAGACAAGGAACAACTCCTTGCGATTTCGAAGGCGCTCGGTGTCAAGGTGACCGCACGGTCAAAGAAGTCTGACATTATCGACGCAATTCTTGCGACCACTGGTGGTTCAACCGGTGGTAGCTCAAGCACCGAAGCATCGGCAACTTCGGGCGATGCTCCTGAGAAGCCGGCCCGGTCGAAGAAGGCTTCACCAGCATCTGCAGACGAGACGGAGTCGTCAGACGCGAAATCCTCTGGCGACTCAGCCGAAACGTCTGCTCCGCCAGCGCGCGGCGAAGAACCGCTTGCCGAATGGGAGATCGAGTTTTCAGCTGAGCCTGCGGAGGATGTTGCCAAGGATGGTGCTTCCGGTGGAGAGAAATCATCACGCGGCGGTCAACAGCGTGAAGGTGGTCAACGCCAGCAACGTGACGGGCAGCGTGATGGGCAACGTCAAGATGGTCAGCGTGATGGAGACGGTGAGAGTCGTAATCGCCGTCGTCGTCGTCGTCGCAAGGGAGGCCGCCCCGATGACGGTCCGCAGGGTGAGGATCGTGAGTTCTTCGATGATGATGACACCCCGGTGAGCAACGATCCGGTTCCTGTCGACGGATATCTCGATATGCGTGATGAGGGCTATGGGTTTGTTCGTGTCAACAACTATTTGGCCTCGAAGAAAGACGCATACGTCCCGGTACGTATGTCTCGTCAATATGGCCTTCGTAAAGGCGACCACCTTGTAGGCATGATGCGACCAGCCGGTCGCAACGAGAAAAACCCGGCGATTCTCGAAATTCATACCGTCAATGGTCGGCCTCCTGAAGAAGCAAAGAAGCGTCGCAAGTTTGAAGATATGACGGCGTTGTTCCCTGACGAAAAGCTTCGTCTCGAGAACGAAGATGACCCAACCGACATGACCTCACGAATCGTCGACCTGATCTGTCCGATTGGTAAAGGTCAGCGTGGCCTCATCGTTTCGCCGCCGAAGGCAGGCAAGACGACGGTGATGAAGACCATTGCGACGTCCATTGAGCGAAATAATCCAGAGGTTCGTCTTATCGTCCTGCTTATTGATGAACGCCCTGAGGAAGTCACCGACATGCAACGTCATGTTCGTGGCGAGGTGATCGCATCAACATTTGACCGCCCAAGCGATCAGCACACCCAGGTTGCTGAAATGGCAATCGAAAAAGCGAAGCGGATGGTCGAGTACGGCGAGGACGTCGTCATCATCCTTGACGGCATCACACGATTGAGTCGGGCATACAACCTTGCAGCTCCAGCGAGCGGACGAATTTTGTCTGGTGGTATCGATGCGGGTGCGCTCTACCCACCGAAGCGATTCTTTGGTGCCGCTCGAAATATCGAAGAAGGTGGATCGCTGACCATTCTTGCGACCGCCCTCGTCGAGACGAATAGCCGAATGGACGAAGCGGTCTTTGAAGAATTCAAGGGCACGGGCAACATGGAATTGCGTTTGGACCGCAAACTCTCTGAGCGTCGCGTGTACCCGGCGATTGATGTTGACGCATCGAGCACCCGTCACGAAGAGTTGCTCTTCGATCGCAAACAACTTCAGATGGTGTGGAAGCTTCGTCGAGTGCTGTCTGGTCTCGCAGCAGATGGAAGCGCAGCACCAGGCCTTGAACTGCTCGTCGATCGTTTGAAGACATTCCGCACCAATGACGAGTTCCTTACGGAGATTGCAAAACAACCGGGTATGTAAGCACGTAGCCCAGTGGTTCCGGAGCGCTTGCCCGCTAACATTTTGAAGTCCTGAGTCAGGAGAAATTCTCATGAAGTCCGATATTCACCCCAATTACGAAGTTGTCACCGTCCGTTGCTCATGTGGCAACGCATTCGAGACTCGCTCAACCCGCTCGGGTGAGCAGATTCTTGAACTTTGTAACGAGTGCCACCCGTTCTTCACCGGCAAGCAGAAGCTCGTTGACTCCGGTGGACGCGTTGAGCGCTTCAATCGCCGTTACGGCGAGCGCGCCGCCAAGAAGTGACCTCACCCCTGCGGGGTCGTACTGTGCTTGAAACTGGGACGGTTGGTGACGATCGTCGACCAGCACTAATTGCGGCGGCTCTTCAGTCGCTTGCTCGAGATCATCGAAATATTGTTGGCGTGCCTGTCGTGCCGTTCCCGGGTGGGGCGGGGATCCATGATCCGTCTGGGTCGTTTATTTGGCTTGATGAACAACCTGAACGATTGCTAGGTGCCGCAATTGCGTTGCACCTCAGGAAGGCGACTAGCCGCCTCGACATTGTTGTTCCAGATATTCATCGTGAACTAGCTCCTGCGGTTGCTCGACGGGCAACGCAGTGGAACATTCCAATTGAAGTATTCAGCCTCGACGGAAAGTCGCTGACGACAGTCGACCCCCAGCCGGCTGCTGCAGAACGAGATTGTGAATTCGACATCGACCAGTTCCGCTCGGTGATCTCCGAAGCCGGTGCAGAGGTCGTCATCGAACACGGAGTGCTCACCGGAGAGGTGGCAGGGCTCGAGGTCTGCCGCGTTGTTTTTGAGGATGAATGGCGGCTGCGCGTGGGCGTCGGCTCGCAAGATCGTGAAGCCTTCCAGATGCTGCATGGTGATGCGCCGTCACTTGACTCGCTCGTCCGAGTTGTCGAATTTGTGCAGACATATCGCCGATCAACAGCCGATCCGCATCCGCTCAACCGGCTCTCCCCGGAGCGATGGATGCGCTCAACATATACGTCAGCTGATTCGCGTGAACTCCCATCGTGTACGCAGATGTCAGGGGTGTTGCCCCGAGGGAGCATGTCTGATGCATCTCCCGCATTTGCTGTTACACAGCGCGATGGCGTCACAAGGTTGCTCGCATTCACTACGGGAACCGATCTGGGCGCCGTAGTTGATGCAGCCGATCACGCCGAGTGGTCGGCTCATCAGGACGAGGTGAGCGAAATCGTTGTGGTAGTCGACGGTCGAAACCGCCTGCCGGTTCTTGATGCGATCGCAGAACGTTCAGTGAAACCAATGCGCATTGTCTCGCAGAGCGAACTTGCGAGCCTCTGAGAGTAACCTCGGTACACCATGACGCAGCCTTCCTCAGAGCACGATGCTCTCTTTGAGCGACTTGCGTCTCACACAGGTGAATTTCGAGAATTAGAGCAGCGGCTGGCTGATCCTGCCACTGCAGCTGACCCAGATGAGCTTCGAAAGGTCTCGCAGCGTTATCACCAACTTCAGGCGTTCGTGGATGCCCTTTCCGAGCGAGACCGTCTCATCGATGACATTGCTGCCGCAAATGAACTTGCCGAGGTATCCGACGGCGACGATCGCACTGCGTTTGAACAAGAGGCTCTGTCTGGAAATGAGAAACTAGAGGAACTCGCTCAGCATGTTCGAGAGTTGCTGATTCCCCCTGATCCAGACGCAGGCCGCAATGTCATCGTTGAAATCCGTGGTGCCGAGGGCGGGGAAGAGGCAAACCTTTTTGCTGGTGACCTACTCGACATGTACCGCGGGTATGCCCAACTTCGCGGTTGGAAATTCGAGGTGTTATCTCACGATGCGAGCGACCTTGGTGGAACAAATCAGGTCACATTTATCATCCGTGGCGAAGACGCCTGGCAACGATTGAAGTTCGAAGGTGGCCCTCATCGGGTGCAACGTGTGCCGGTCACTGAGAGCCAAGGACGTGTTCACACTTCGTCGGCGACCGTTGCCGTGCTACCGGAAGCCGATGAGGTCGAAGTCGAAATTGACGATCGAGATCTGGATATCGACGTATATCGATCCTCCGGAGCGGGTGGGCAGCATGTGAATACCACCGACTCAGCAGTTCGCATTACCCACCGCCCGTCAGGGCTGGTTGTCACGATGCAGGACGAACGAAGTCAGTTGCAAAATAGGGCTCGCGCAATGCAGGTACTGCGGGCGCGACTCAAGGCGTTAGCAGAATCAGAGCAAGACTCCCAACGGTCAGCTGATCGGCGGTCGCAAGTTGGTGGCGGTGGCCGCAGCGAAAAGATCCGCACCTATAACTTCAAGGAAAGCCGGGTAACTGATCACCGGATAGGGCTCACGATTCATCGCCTACCTGAGGTGCTAGCTGGGGCCCTCGATCACGTGATTGAGCCGCTATTGCTTGAAGAGCGAGAGCGACTTCTCGCTGAGGAGACAGAAGCCGCGTCGTGACCACGGTGCGCGAACTCGTTGAGTCGACGGCAGCGATTGTTGGCGATCGCAACCATGCCAGATGGCTCGTCGAAGTTGCAGTTTCGGCTGACCCACTCGACGAGGTGTTGGACGATGAGGTGACTGAGCGCATGGTTGCGCACCTTGATGTCATGGTTGGGCGTTATCGCACAGGTGAACCCCTGCAATATGTGCTGGGTCGATGGGCGTTTCGGCACCTCGATCTGTTCGTGGATGAGCGGGTTCTCATTCCACGTCCTGAAACTGAAGAAGTTGCCGGGATTGCGGTCGAATTTGCTCGAGCGGTTGATGGTGAGCGCACGGTGATTGATCTCGGCACAGGATCGGGAGCGATCGGGCTCTCACTTGCAACTGAGTTACCACTCGACGGGACATCGATTTGGATGACCGACGTTTCCTCGGATGCTCTTGCGGTCGCCCAAGCAAATCTTGCGGGTATCGGTCGGCCGGCACGGAATGTGACAATCATCCAGAGCAGATGGTTCGATGATGTTCCTCAGGAACTTCAAGCTGATGTCATCGTGTCGAACCCGCCATACATTGCGGCAAATAGCGAGGCGGTTGATCGAAGTGTTGATCGACACGAACCAGCAATTGCGTTGTATTCAGGCGTCGATGGATTGGACGCCATTCGCGAGATCATCGAGAACGCGGGGAACTACCTCAAATCCAATGGAACACTCGTGCTCGAAATCGGTTTTGATCAGGCGGATGCGGCCCGAGGGTTACTCACCCAACATGGCTTTATCGACATTGAGATACGGCAAGACGTATTTGGAAACGACCGTATTGCGATCGGTCGTTGGCGTAGCCACGCTGTGTGACAGCCGTTCGAGGCGCACAGATGGCTGAGTTGGCAGGATCCCGCTAGCGTCCTAGGGGCGGAAAACCGCTGAGGAGAAAACACCGTGAACGACGACCGTTTGTCCCGCTATCGATCAAGTATTGACAACATTGACGCCGCGCTCGTGTTCATGCTGGCCGAGCGATTCAAGATCACTCAGGCTGTCGGTGAATACAAAGCTGAAGTTGGCCTCCCTCCTGCTGATGAGTCCCGCGAAAGCGAGCAAATCGAACGACTTCGCGCCCTTGCTCTAGATGCGGGTCTTGACCCGGTGTTCACTGAGAAATTTCTTCGATTCATTGTCGCTGAAGTGATTCGGCATCATCAGTTGATCGCTGGCGAGAACTGATTTCCCGCCGTGGCTGAACGAGTTGACGTTGTCGTTATCGGTGGTGGGCCAGCTGGCTCTGCTGCAGCAATGCGCGCCGCACGTGGCGGGGCATCGGTAGCTGTTTTCGAATCGGGTGATCGGGGCCGAGACAAGATTTGTGGTGATGGGTTGACGCCGCGAGCTGTCGCCGCTCTGAACGAACTCAACATCCCCATCGATGCGAGTCACCGTATTGCTGGGCTGCGAATGATTGCGGGCCGCCAAACACGTGAATTGCCATGGCCAGAATCAGGTCGTTTCCCGGGCTACGGCGCTGTCTGGCCTCGACAGCGCCTCGATGCAGCGCTGATTGAGGCAGCCGAGTCATCTGGGGCGGCTGTTTCATTCAATTCGACTGCGATGCCGCTCATTGATGATGGAATCGTGCGAGGTGTTCAGGTTGAAACCTCGAACGGTTCCCGCGAGGTGCTTGCGGAGAAGGTCATCGTCGCAACTGGTGCGCCGGGTGCCGTCGCCCGTGAGCTTGGTGCGGTCAGGGTTGCAGATGAGCCATTTGGTCTGGCGATCAGAACCTACGTTGAATCACCTCGCCATGCGGACGACATGTTGGAAGCCTGTTTGACGCTGCGCGACGAACACGGAACCCCAGTTCCCGGGTATGGCTGGATGTTCCCCTGTGGGGACGGCACGGTCAATATCGGGGTGGGCGCATTGTCGACGATGAAGGGGTTTAAGAACCTCAATCTCAACAAATTGTTGGCCTCGTATCGGGCGTCTGTTGAGGGTCCGTGGAGTCTTGGTGCTGATACCGGCCGAGCTCGGGCCTGGCGTCTTCCGATGTCGGTTGTGAAACGCTCAGGGCCGGGTTGGATGGCAATTGGCGATGCTGCGGGCCTTGTCAACCCGATGAATGGTGAGGGTATCGATTACGGACTCGAGTCGGGAATGCTCGCAGCCGATGAATTCCTTCGCAATCCGACTGGGGCTGAGCAACGTTACGACGATGCTGTGGGTGAGCGCTTCGATTCGTTCCTGCGCACGGGCCGGCGTTTCGCGTTCCTCATTGGACACCCGTTCCTGTTGCGCACGGGGCTTCGGATGGCTGTGGGCACGCATTCGATTGCAAACATCACTCTGCAGGTCATGGGCAACCTGGTCGATGGGGATACCCCTGGTGCAGCCGGTCGTGTGCTGTCGTTTGCCGATCGTGCGCTCGGTCTCGCAGATCCTTTGCTGCGTAAGACCAGAGCAAAAGCCTGATCGATAGCGTTCCCTGCAATGGCGTCAACAATTGGATTCGGTATCGATATCGGGGGTAGCGGAATGAAGGCCGCACCTGTTGACCTGTCAGATGCTGGCAAACTCGCCGAAGATCGATTTCGCATTTCAACACCCACACCAGCGACTCCTGAGGCTGTGGCTGGGGTTGTCGTTGAACTTGTCCAACATTTTGGCTGGGAGGGGCCGGCAGGGATCGCTCTTCCATCGGTGGTCCGTAACGGAGTAGTTCACTCTGCGGCCAATATCGATGACAGTTGGATCGATGTTGATGCGAAAGCACTGTTCTCCTCTGTGCTTGGTCAAGATGTCGTCGTGATGAATGATGCTGATGCGGCTGGTCTCGCCGAAATGTCCTTTGGAGCAGGTGCAGGACGTCAGGGCGTTGTGATGGCATTGACATTTGGGACTGGAATCGGGTCAGCGTTGTTCGTTGACGGCCACCTTGTCCCGAATACCGAGCTAGGTCATCTCGAGTTCAAAGGGGAGTCGTTCGAAAAATGGGCGGCGGCGAGCGCAAGGAAGCGCGACGACCTGTCGTGGAAGAAGTGGGCGGCTCGAGTCTCGACCTACTTGCAGACAATTGACGCACTCTTCTCGCCGGATGTGGTGATCGTCGGTGGTGGCGCCTCCAAGTCGGCAGACAAATGGGTTCCCCTTATTGATGCCCGTCCAGAAATTTTGGTCGCCGAATTCGCGAATTCAGCTGGAATTGTTGGAGCTGCAATGGCGAGTAGTGGCGCCTGACATCGTTGTGCGTCACGTACTCAGCGGTCTTACGAGTTGTTGCTAGCGATTTCTCTAGATCCTCGTAGGCCGATCACTACGAGCGTGACTGCAGTCAGTGGGACAACGAACGCAAGCATCGCAGTGCTGAACTCGTCATGAATCGCGGCAGATGACGCGTCAAGCCCGAGCCAGACGAGGTAGGCGGCGTAATACGCAACAAAGACGAAACCTTCCCATCGCTTAATCACAAAACCATTCACGAAGATGGGTAGGCACGCGACTGCAACAGCGAGCATGAACGGAAGGTCAAAGCCGAGTGCGGTGTTACTCACAGAGATAGGAGTGATGAGGGAAGTCAATCCGAGCACTGCGAGGATGTTGAACAGGTTCGACCCGACGGCGTTGCCGACGGCAAGGTCTCGTTGCCCCTTCGCAGCAGCAACAATCGAGGTTGCAATCTCGGGAAGTGATGTACCGACGGCAACCACCGTGAGCCCGATCAGTAGTTCGCTGGCCCCCAGCGCCGTTGCGAGATCGGTAGCAGCTGTGACGAGCAGTTGGGCGCCGACGATAAGCATGGTGATACCAGCGATGACGAGAGAGATGCTTTGCCAAAGAGGATGTGCGCCTGCGAGGTCCGCGGCGAGGCCTTCTTGGTATTCATCTTCGATGGAGTGTTCGTTGTTGTCGTTCGGAGATGACTTGGCCGATGAAACCGTCCGGTAGAGATAGGCCGCAAGGGCGAGGACGAAGAGTGCTCCGTCGATATGCCCCAAAGATCCGTCGAGCCCGAGCACTACGACTGCGCCAGATGCTCCAATCATGATCGGGACATCGATGCGTACGATGCGGAATGCGACGATGAGCCCCGAACCAACGACAGCGGAGAGACCGAGCACAAGAAGGATGTTGGCGATATTGCTGCCGACAACGTTTCCGAGTGCAAGATCGCTGGTCCCTCTTGATGCAGCCCCGATGCTGACCGCCAACTCTGGAGCACTTGTTCCGAACGCGACCACAGTGAGCCCGATGACAACCGGGGAGAGGCCGCTACTCGCAGCGATGCGCGCGGCGCCGCGAACCATGATGTCTGCACCAAATATCAGCACGACGGTGCCGATAATGAAGGAGAAAACGGTGAACAAGGACATCCCTTCTATCTTCGCAGAGGAAAATTGAGTTGCCTCGTCGTAGTCGAGAATGTCGAAATGTTTTGCTTATGTCTGCGACGATGTGGTCATGGCGTCCCCGACTCATGTCTCAGTGTTTGGCGAAGCATTGGTCGATCTCATCGTTGCTCAGGGAGGGGAAGTGCATGCGGTGTTCGGAGGGGCACCGTTCAATACCGCCCGAGCGCTCGGGCGGCTTGGCGTTCCAACATCGTTCGTTGGGTCAATTGCTAATGACCGATTTGGTGACGGGTTGGTTGCCGAACTCACAGCAGACGGCGTCAACATCGAACGGGTGCGGCGAACCACATCGCCGACCACGCTCGCGTTAGCAGAGCTCTCATCAAGAGGTAGTGCGTCGTACCGGTTTTACGTTGATGGCACCTCCGCTCAAGAGGCGTTCGATGACTTCCCAATTCAAGTCGGTGGCTGGATGATGACCGGCGGCTTAGGGCTTGTCCTTAATCCGGTCGCAGATCAGATCGTCTCATGTCTTGAAAATCGTCCCGCATCTACTCGAGTGATGGTGGATGTGAATTGTCGTCCATTGGTGATCACAAATACCGATGAATATCGGGCGCGAGTCGCCAAGGTGCTGTCGATGGTCGATGTCGTCAAGGTGAGCGATGAAGACCTCTCCTACCTCTACCCAGACGTCCCGGTTCGCGATGCTGCGCAGCGAATTCTCGAAAGTGGCCCAACACTGGTGCTACTCACTGCCGGCTCCGATCCAGTTGAGGCATTTACCTCACAACAGTCGATTCGCGTTGAAGTGCCGCCAGTAGAGATCGTTGACACCGTCGGCGCTGGTGACACCTTTGGTGCCGGATTCCTCGCCTGGTGGGCTCACTACGCAACGACCGAGACCATCGAATTGCAGACTCTTACTGATGTTGACCTGGTGACGCGCTCGGTGAAGATGGGTATCCATTCGTCGGCAATCGCAGTTGTGCGCAGGGGAGCCGACCCTCCGTACCGCGATGAGCTCGATGACGCCCTGTGGGACTGAGAAGGCCAACCGCTTCACCCCGGAGTAGCGTGGAGATTATGGGTGACCTGCTCGAAACGATGATTGACGACTTGCAGCATCTTGTCGAGGCTGAGTCACCGTCAAATGATCCTGAATTGTTGGCCCGCTCTGCCGAAGCAGTTGCCGACCTCATGGAACGGCATCTCGGCTCTCGACCAAATTTGATCGATGGCGGCGCAGGTCCGCACGTTCACTGGAGTGGGGGCGGCACCTCAAGAGTTCTCATCCTCGGACATCACGACACTGTGTTCCCAGCGGGCACGCTTGCACAGCGGCCGTTTGCTGTGGCAGATGGCAAAGCAACCGGGCCAGGTGTGTTCGACATGAAGGCTGGAATCGTTCAGGCGATTCATGCGGTCGCATCGCTACGAGACTCCTCGGGTGTTGAGATTCTGCTGTCATGTGACGAGGAGGTTGGGTCTCTGACCTCGCGGGCGCTCCTTGAAGAGCGTGCGATGGCGTGTGGAACAGTTCTCGTGCTTGAGCCAAGCGGAGACGGCGGAGCATTGAAGACCGGTCGAAAGGGAACTGGCACATTTGAAGTGGTGATTGGAGGACGAGCCGCCCACGCCGGACTTGAACCACATCGCGGGGTGAACTCACTCATCGAAGCTGCCCACCAAGTACTGACGATCGCAGCGTTTGCAAATGATGAGCAGGGCACGACGGTCACGCCAACGGTCGCTCACTCGGGCACGGCAGACAACGTGGTTCCCGCTGAAACTCGTATCCGAGTCGATGTCAGAGTCACCTCGGCAGAAGAAGCACATCGCATTGAGACCGCCTTCGCAAATCTGGTGCCGGTACACCCCGAGGCAACGGTTTTGGTCAACGGTCGAGTTGGTAGACCACCGATGCCAGAGTCAGCATCTGCTGAGCTCATGCCGCTCGCCATTGCCCACGACAGTTCGATCATTGGAGTTGCAGTTGGCGGAGGAAGTGACGGCAATTTCACCGCTGCATGCGGTGTCCCAACCCTTGATGGTCTCGGCGCAGTCGGCGGAGGAGCCCACGCCGATCACGAATTCATCGAAGTTGCAACGATGCCCGGGCGCGCCGAGCTCCTCGCTGCAATTATTGAAGCCCGAACGAACTGAATTCAGCGACTCAGCGCTCAGTCGCGATTCGGGTCAAGCTCAAGAGCCCCACCCTTGCCGAGTGCGCCTACCCGCCGATAGATGTCGAGCTTGTCTCGAGAGTCGGTGATATCGAGGTTGCGCATTGTGAGCTGGCCAATACGGTCGAGCGGACCGAATGCAGCATCTTCCACGCGCTCCATCGAGAGTCGATCGGGTTCGTAGGTGAGGTCTGGTCCGGTCGTATCGAGAATCGAATAGTCATCGCCTCGACGAAGTCGCAATGTCACCGAGCCGGTAATCGCTGAACCAACCCAATTAAGGAGCGGCTGTCGAAGCATGAGGCTTTGTGGGTCAAACCATCGACCCTCGTAGAGCAGGCGACCAAGGCGACGGCCCATCGTGTGGTAATTCTCAATGGTGTTCTCGTTGTGAATTGCAGACACAAGGCGCTCGTACGCGATGTGAAGTAACGCAAGCGCGGGCGCTTCGTAGATTCCGCGAGACTTTGCCTCAATGATTCGGTTTTCGATCTGGTCGCTCATACCGAGACCATGCCGCCCACCGATCGCATTTGCAGCAAGAACGAGCTCGACGTGGTTCTCGAAGGTCTTGCCGTTGATTTCGGTTGGCCAACCTTCCTCGAAGGTGATGGTGACATCCTCAGCAGCAATCTCGACGACTGGATCCCAATGGGCGACGCCCATGATTGGAGCGACAATTTCCATTCCTGTTGACAACTCTTCAAGCGCTTTCGCCTCGTGGGTCGCGCCCCAGATATTCGCGTCAGTTGAATACGCCTTCTCTACAGAATCTCGGTAGGGGAGATTACGGGTTGTGAGGAATTCGCTCATGCCGGTTCGTCCGCCGAGTTGATCGACGAATGCGGCGTCAAGCCACGGCTTATAGATCCGAAGCTTTGGGTTCACCATCAGGCCGTAGCGGTAGAAACGCTCAATGTCGTTGCCCTTATACGTTGAACCGTCACCCCAGATGTCAACACCATCATCTTGCATGGCTTGAACGAGCAACGTGCCCGTTACCGCCCGCCCGATTGGGGTGGTATTGAAATATGTGCGACCTGCCGTGCGGATGTGGAATGCGCCGCACTGCAGCGCCATGAGACCCTCGCGAACGAGTTCGTCACGACAGTCGATCAACCGAGCAGCTTCCGCTCCATATTGCAGCGCACGGTCTGGAACACCGGAGAGATCCGGCTCGTCGTACTGTCCAAGATCTGCCGTATAGCAATAGGGGGTTGCTCCGCCCTCTCGCATCCATGCGACAGCTGCAGAGGTGTCAAGCCCACCCGAAAAGGCAATTCCGACACGCTCGCCGACAGGAAGCGTCATCAACACGTTCGACATGTCAAATGAACCTATCGCCGTTCTTCGTCGGGCCGTATTGCCAATGGCGTGCCTACCCAAGAAGCAATTGAGGCACCTGCACCAGCGCAACCGAGAACGAGCTCGACAATGCCGAGTCTGGTGACCCGGCCAAGGTCGACTGCCCCAATGGCAACGGTGACCACACCTGCAACGATTCCGATCTGCCAGGTCCAACGTGACCCACCGATTGCAGCTGTCAGGGCGAGAAACGGTGCGATAAAGGGCGCAATGTTGATTGCGAGATTGCGACCGTTGGCGGGTGGTCCGAGCCACCACGTGCTGAGGCCAACCTGCCGGCTCGCTGCCCACACCGAAGCAAGTCCGACGACCACACCAATCCAAGTCAGGGTCACGACAGCTTTCCACCCGCCGCTCAGCGCGTTTTGGTGGCCACCGTTTGGAGGCGACGTTGCTGCGCTCGGCTGATCCATCGAGGTCAGTGTACGGGGTGCTGCTCGATCAGAATGAGGGCCAGTTCGTCGGTAACCTGAGGTCCTATGAGTACGCCGTCTGCAACGATCGGATCACCTCCGATGTTGTCGATTTTCTACCCCATGTGGAATGAGGAGGAGTACATCGAACGGGCGATCGCGTATGGCCGTCGTTCATGTGAGCGCATGATCGTTTCGGGAGATATCTCGGACTACGAACTCATCATTGTGAACGATGCGTCAACCGACGCAACCGCCGACATCGCTGATCGGTTGGCGAGTGATGACACACGTGTTCGCGTCGTTCATCATCCGGTCAATCGAAAGCTTGGCGGGTCGATGCGTTCGGGGTTTGCCGCAGCAAATGGCGACATCGTGTTGTATACCGATGCTGACCTTCCCTTCGACCTCAACGAGTTGCCCCGGATCGTGCGTTTGCTGCGTGAATACGAAGCCGACATTGTCAGCGCATACCGATTTGACCGTACCGGGGAAGGAGCTTTGCGCGCCGTGTACACAACGGTGTACAACGCCCTCATTAAGGCCGCCTTCGGTGTACGGGTTCGTGACATTAACTTTGCCTGCAAACTCGTCAGCCGACGTGTTCTCGATGCGATTGATCTAAAGAGTGAAGGTTCCTTTATTGACGCCGAACTCATCATTCGGGCCCAGCGTGACGGATTTGAAGTCATGCAGATGGGTGTTGACTATTTTCCACGAACCCGTGGTGAGTCAACGCTGTCTTCGCCGGCCGTAATTCAGAAAATGTTGTCCGAGATGTGGTCGCTACGACGTGATCTGCGTCGGTAACAGCGTGACTTCTCGCAAGACCAACAGCATGAATCTTGTGCTGCCGATGCTGTTGATACCCTCCTGTTTGAATTTCATAATGACGAACCCTGAAACCCCTCCCTCCCACAATGCTTGATCGATATCGCCGATGGATCCCTGCTGCATTTGCGGCAGTGTTGTTGCTCGTCATTGTTGTGGTTGGCTCGACGTCTGGTGACGATGGAGCATCTGAATCCCCTGCGCCGGCTACCACCATGGTTCCTCAGACCACGACGACGTCGACGACTATTCCAAAGGTTCCTCTCACTCGAAATTTAGAGCGAGGCGTGACCGGCGATGACGTTGTCATGGTGCAGCAGCGACTTGCTGATATCGGATTCGATCCGGGGCCGATCGACGGCGTTGTCGGAACCTTGACGAAACAGGCGGTTTGGGCCTACGAGAAACTTGTGATGGGCATTCCTCGCGCCGATGCATCCGGAGTGGTGACTCCGGCGTTGTGGGATCGAATGCAGGAACCGTTAATGGTGCAACCTCGCCGTCCAACAGGTGGGCTGCAGAATCACACAGAGATTTACTTAGACGAGCAGGTACTCGTCGTCTTTCACAAAGATGTGCCGGCCCTCATCACGCACATCTCATCGGGTGAACTTGATGAATTCGGTGAACCGGCGCTGTATTGCGAGGTCGTCACTTACGACACCGACTCTGACGGAGAGCTTCTTGAGGAACCCGTCACAAAAGAAATCTGTGCGTACTCAAAAACACCCGGTGGAGTGTTTACCTATCGACGCCTCGTTGAGGGCACGCGGAACGGGCCGCTCGGCGACATGTGGAATCCGGTGTACTTCAACTACGGAATCGCCGTTCATGGCGCACTCCAAGTTCCAGCCGAACCAGCCTCACATGGTTGTGTACGCATTCCGCTGCACATCTCTGAGTACTTCCAATCACTTGTTCAACTCGGAGAGTCGGTTCTGGTCTGGAACGGCGTAAGCGAGCCAGAAGACGTCACCTACGAGGAGAGCCTTCCAAGTTTTGACGGAAGTGTTCAGAACCCAAATCCGACAACGACCACCTCGACGACAACAACATCGACGACCACCACAACAGTTGTTCCTACTACAACAGTTGAGCCGGTTGAGTCCTCGTCAACCTCGTCAACGACAACGAGCGTCCAGTCTGACGAGACCTAACAAGGTCGAATGAGATTCACCTTGGGTTAGGTTGAACTCGAGCATGTCTAACGCGCAACAGCGACGTCCGGATGTGGTTGGGTCCGGCTATTGCGAGCTCGCAGCACCGTTTCAACTGCAACAGCAACCAGCGCAAGCCAGACAATTGCAAAGCCGATGAACCTCGCAACGGTCATCGTTTCGCCGTAGGCAAGCCACCCCAAGCAGAAGTTGATGACGGGGACCATCCATCCGATTGGTCCAAGCAGGGTGAATGGCACGCGAGGGGCGGCATGCGCGAACAGCAGCAATGGGGCAGCGGTAACGAGCCCTGTTGCCGCAAGGAGCACCCAGTCAAACCCGGACGCGATATCGCCGACTCCCCCTGAACGGGTGAGCGAGATGATGACGACGACGATTGCGATCGGGAGCAAGGTCGTCACCTCGCCCGTAAGGCTGTCGATTGGGCCCAGTGGAACTCGTCGTTTTACCAACCCATAAAACGCCCAGCTGCCGCCAAGCGCGAATGAAAGCCACGGAATTTGTCCGTATGAGATTGTGAGAATTGTGATCGAAGTGATGACGAGCACCATCGCAAGTACCCGCATTGGGGTGAGACGCTCTCCAAGGACGACGACCCCAATCGTCATCGTGATGAGCGGTGCCAAAAAGTAGCCGAGAGCAGTCTCCAGCACCCGACCTGAGACAATCGCTCCGACGTAGGTCGACCAATTGACGACAAGGAGGGCTGCAGCGAGAAGTAGGAAGCGACGAACACTCGCATCTCGGATTGCGGTCACAACATTTGCCAGATGGCCACGTGACGCAACCAGCGCCCACAGCACGACCACCGCAGCGATGACCCGCCAGCCAATCAGGTCTACAGCTGAGAACTCGTTCAACAACTTCCAGAACGCGGTGAGGCTGCCCCACAGGGCATACGCGATGACGGCTGAGCGCACACCGCTTTTCGAACGAGGATCCATGGCCACAACCTATGCCGATGGTGGGTTCTCAGTAGTGTCATGTCAGTGAAATACCTCACCGATGTTCACGCCGACAGTCGGACTCTGCGCGAGTTGTTTGATGCTGATCCATCGCGAGCCAATCGTTATGTCGCATCGGTAGCGGGATTACGAGTCGACTGGTCCCGTCAACCGGTGACAGATGAGGTCCTCGAATCGTTGAGAGACGCTGCTCGAGCGGCCGGGGTGCGAGATCGATTCCGATCACTCATCGCTGGTGAACATGTCAATACCACGGAGAATCGATCTGTGCTGCATATGGCATTGCGTGCTGATCCGTCAGCTGCCTACGAAGTCGATGGCCGAAATGTCATGGCCGATATTCGCCGAGAACTCTCTCGAATGACTGAATTTGCCGACCATATTCGAGCAGACACTCGAATTACTGACATCGTCAACATCGGTATTGGCGGCTCTGACCTCGGGCCGGCCATGGCAGCTCAAGCGCTTGCGAACAATGTTCACCCGCGTCTTCGCGCACATTTTGTGTCAAATGTTGATGGCGCAGATATCGAATCTGTCCTTCAGCAAGTTCGACCTGAATCAACACTGTTCGTCATCGTCTCGAAAACATTCAGCACTCTTGAGACGTTGACAAACGCAAACGTTGCTCGTCAACGGGTGGTGGATGTTCTCGGCGAAGCTGCGGTTGCAGACCACTTTGTTGCGGTATCGACTGCGAGCGACAAGGTTGCAGCCTTCGGAATTGAGCCAGAGATGACCTTCGGATTTTGGGATTGGGTCGGCGGCCGGTATTCCCTGTGGTCGGCGGTGGGCCTCTCATTGATGTTGCTCGTTGGCCCGGAGTGCTTTAGAGAACTTCTCGACGGTGGCCGTGAGATTGATACTCACATGATCGAGACTCTCATCGATGCTGATCGTCTCGATGACAATGTGGTTGTCACTCTTGCACTGATTGGGGTGCTGCATCGAAATGTGTTGAATCGTTCGACCAAAGCCGTCATTCCGTACGTGCATGAACTCCGCAGATTTCCTGCATATCTGCAGCAGCTCGACATGGAGTCGAATGGCAAGTCGGTAACACTCGATGGCGGCAACGTCGACGGCGCTACCGGCCCGGTGATCTGGGGTGAACCAGGAACAAACGGCCAGCATGCGTTCTTCCAGCTGTTACATCAGGGCACCGACATCATCATCCGGGTCACCTCGACCGGTCTGTGC
>JALRDI010000273.1 GCA_023257035.1 Ilumatobacteraceae bacterium
GTAGGACTCGAAGTTGCCCTCGAACCAGTACCAGTTCGCCGGGTCTTGCTCCGTGCCCTCGTAGGCCAGCATGTGCGTCGCCACCCGGTCCAGGAACCACCGGTCGTGGGAGATGACCACTGCGCATCCGGGGAATGATTCGAGTCCCGTCTCGAGGGCGCGCAAGGTGTCAACGTCGAGGTCGTTCGTCGGTTCGTCAAGAAGCAACACGTTGCCGCCTGACTTAAGAAGTTTTGCGAGGTGAACGCGATTTCGTTCTCCTCCAGACAACTTCCCAACCGGCTTTTGCTGATCGGTGCCTTTGAAGTTGAAACTTGCGACATAGGCGCGACCGTGAACTTCGCGATTGCCGACGATGACATGGTCGTCTCCGCCAGTGATTTCTTCGTAGACGGTTTTTTCGGCATCGAGGTCGTCACGGTTCTGATCGACATAACTCATCTGCACTGTCGAACCAATGGTGATCTCGCCGCTGTCAGGAGACTCGAGGCCTGAGAGCATCCTGAACAATGTGGTCTTGCCGGCGCCGTTCGGGCCGATAATGCCCACGATGCCTGCAGGAGGAAGCGAGAACGAAAGGTCCTCGATGAGGAGTCGCTCTCCGAACCCCTTCGTGAGACCATTGACTTCAATGACGGTGTCACCGAGACGCTGGCCCGGTGGGATTGCGATCTCGAGACGATTCGAGGTATCTCGGTCGGCCTCAGCTTCTGCATGCAACTTCTCGTATGCCGCGAGACGGGCCTTACCCTTCGCCTGGCGGGCCTTCGGGGCCATCCGAACCCAATCAAGTTCGCGTTCGAGGGTTCTCCTGCGGGCCTCGTTTGACTTCTCCTCCTGAGCGAGGCGGGCCTGCTTCTGCTCAAGCCAGCTCGAATAGTTGCCTTCAAACGGAATGCCTCGCCCGCGATCAAGCTCGAGAATCCATTGAGCAACGTTGTCAAGGAAGTAGCGGTCGTGGGTAATGGCGACAACGGTGCCGCTGTAGTCCTGAAGGAAGCGCTCGAGCCAGTAGACACTCTCAGCATCGAGGTGGTTGGTGGGCTCATCGAGAAGTAACAGGTCAGGGCGGCTCAGCAACAGACGGCAAAGAGCGACCCGACGGCGCTCACCTCCTGAGAGCGTGGTGACGTCCGCATCATCAGGCGGGCAGCGAAGCGCATCCATTGCGATCTCAACATTTCGATCGAGGCTCCACGCGTCAGCAGCCGCGATCTTGTCCTCAAGCTCGGCCTGTTCTTTCCCGATCTTGTCGTAGTCGGCATCAGGGTCAGCCCACTTCGCCATCACGGCGTTGTAGCGATCGATGAGTGACTGGACTTCGGCAACTCCATCCATGACGTTGCCCCGGACATCTTTGTTGGGGTCGAGTTCAGGCTCTTGGGCGAGATAGCCAACGGTGAAACCGGGAGTCAGTCGGGCTTCCCCTGAATAGCCGTCATCGAGGCCCGCCATGATTCGCAGCAGGCTTGATTTACCTGAGCCGTTCGAACCAATGACCCCAATTTTTGCCCCGGGATAGAACGACAGGGAGATGTTCTCGAGAACAGTCCGGTCGGGCGGATAGTGACGGGCAAGTTTGTAACAGGTGTAAATGAACTCGTGAGCCATGCGTTGTCGAGGCTAACGCCGACGATCTTGTCGGGGCTCGTCGCAGATCGAGAAACCATTTGGTGCCTTGTTCTCGCCGTGCCCCGTGACAACGCGTGTGGGGAGTAATACGCTGTCGAGATGACCCCAGATGTCATCGATTTCACGTCACCTGATGCCCCTGCCCGCTTTACCGAAAGTTTGAGAACAACGGGATTCGCGGTGATCACGAATCATCCGTTGTCGTGGGAACTTGTGCAGAGTTTGTATGCCGAGTGGGACGAGTTCTTTGTGAGCGGTGCCGCTGATGCCTACACCGTCGGCCCCGACAACCAAGAGGGCTACTTCCCACCAAAGATCGCAGAGACAGCAAAAGGCCAAACGATCCGCGACCTGAAAGAGTTTTTTCACGTCTATCCGTGGAGCGACAAGTACCCCACCGAGGTATCCGATGACGCAATGAAGTATCGCGATATTGCGACTGACGTTGCGTCGACACTTCTTCAGTGGGTCGACGCGAATATTCCCGACGAGGTTGCAGAGGGCCTTTCTCGTCCTGTTGCCGAGATGCTCACCGGCAATTCGCGGACGCTTCTTCGCATTCTTCGCTATCCGCCGCTCGAAGGTGACGCACCTGAAGGTGCGGTGCGGGCGGCTGCACACGAAGACATCAATCTGCTCACCGTGCTTCCAGCGAGCAATGAAACTGGGCTTGAACTGTTAGGGACTGATGGCGAGTGGTACGCAGTTCCGTGCGATCCAGGTTCGATCGCAGTGAACTGCGGGGAGATGCTCGACCTCGCAACTAATGGGTATCTGCCAGCAACGACGCATCGCGTGGTTAATCCAATCGGGGAAGCAGCGCAGCGCGCCCGAATGTCAATGCCGCTCTTTCTCGCGGCGGCCGACGATGTAGTCATCACAAATGGCCGAACGGCTTCTGAACTCTTGGCCGAACGAATTGCAGAACTACGTAGCCAAGATCCTGCAGATTGACTCCCGACCAGTACGCTGGCGCTGTGCCTGAACCTGCAGCATTTGGAGCCAACTCATGGCTCGTCGAGGAAATGTACGAGCGCTTTTGCGCAGATGCCGACTCAGTTGGCGAATCATGGAAAGAGTTCTTTTCTGATTACCGCCCGAATGGTCAATCGACCGCAACCACCGCCTCGGCGGCGACTGCTCCGCCAGTTACTCCGCCGCCGGCCTCGACGCCTTCGGTTCCTGCTCAACAATCAGTTTCGAGCACACCTGCCCCTCAACCCACTTCGTCATCAAATGGGGCTGCTGAAGAAATGGGCACTCCGATTCGCGGTGTTGCAGCCCGAATCGTTGAGAACATGGAAAACAGTCTCACCGTTCCAACGGCGACAAGTTTCCGAAATGTGCCGGCGAAGTTGCTGGAGGTCAATCGCAAGGCGATCAACTCATATCGTGAGCGCACAGGCCAAGCGAAGGTCAGCTTCACCCACATCATCGCTTACGCCATTGTTCGGGCGATCTCAGACGCGGTTCCAAATATGCGCAACGGGTTTACCGAAGGCTCAGATGGCAAACCGCGCCTCGTCACCGGCACTTCCGTCAATATGGGACTTGCCGTTGACGTCGACAAAGGTGACGGCACTCGCACGCTTCTCGTTCCGGTATTGAGAGAAGCCGACACGATGTCATTTGCTGGCTTCTTGGCCGCCTATGACGAGATCATTCGGAAGGTGCGAAATAACAAACTCACCGTCGATGACTTCCAAGGTGCGAACATCACCTTGACAAACCCCGGAACCATCGGGACGGTGCAATCGGTTCCTCGGCTGATGCCCGGCCAGGGCGTCATCGTCGGCGTTGGCAACATCGATTACCCAGCTGAGTTTGAAGGCGCCGATCGCTCAAATCTCTCGTCTCTTGGAATTTCGAAGGTCGTTACGGTTACAAGTACGTACGACCACCGTATTATTCAGGGTGCTGAGTCAGGGCTGTTCCTCAAGCGAGTTCATGAGCTTCTCCTCGGCGAGCACAACTTCTACGTTGATATGTTCCACGCGCTCGAAATTCCGTATGAGGCGGTGGAGTGGAAGACTGACGCGAACCCGATCGACCGCGAAGAAGCGATGCTTGCGAAGCAGATGGCTGTCGCAAAACTCATCCGTGTCCATCGTGTGCGTGGTCACCTCATGGCCGACCTCGATCCGCTCAAGTGGCAAGAGCCGCGGACGCCGAAAGAACTTGACCCTTCAACCTACGGCCTCACAATCTGGGATCTCGACCGCGAGTTCCTGACCGACAATGTTGGCGGGAAGACCAAGATGCGCCTTGGTGATCTTCTCGGGGTATTGCGTGATGCCTACTGTCGCAAAATTGGCGTTGAGTACATGCACATTCAGAACACCGAAGAGCAAGAGTGGATGCAAGCCAGGCTCGAGGGTTCGCAAGTCGACTTCAACCAAGACGAAAAACTCCGAATACTCGAACGGTTGAATGCCGCTGAAGCGTTTGAACGATTCCTTGCCACCAAATATGTCGGAACGAAGCGTTTTGGAATTGAGGGCGCAGAAAGTGCAATTCCAATTCTCGACACGATCCTGTCGAGTGCTGCGGAGTCAAACCTCGATGGGGCTGTCATTGGCATGGCGCACCGAGGTCGACTGAATGTGCTGTCAAACATCATGGGTAAGAGCCATGAAGCAATTTTCGCCGAATTCGAAGGACATGTTGATCCCAGCACTGTCCAAGGGTCAGGGGACGTGAAATATCACCTTGGGGCAACTGGCAAGTACACCAGCCCGAGTGGTTCACAGATCGATATCGAACTTGCGGCAAACCCAAGTCACCTCGAAACGGTTAACCCGATCGTTATGGGAATTGCTCGGTCGCGTCAAGACCGAATTGACCCACCGTTGTCGTACTCGGTGCTTCCGTTGCTCGTTCACGGTGACGCTGCCTTTGCCGGTCAAGGAATTGTCGCCGAGTGTCTGGCAATGAGCGATATCAGTGGGTATCGGGTTGGTGGAACGATCCACCTCATCATAAATAACCAGATCGGGTTCACGACCGCTCCACAATTTGCCCGGTCTTCGCTGTATTGCTCAGATGTTGCAAAGTCAATTCAGGTGCCGATCTTCCATGTGAATGGTGATGACCCTGAAGCCTGCGCTCGTGTTGCTCAACTTGCTTGGGAGTATCGACAGACGTTCCGTAAAGACGTCGTCATCGACATGGTCTGCTACCGGCGCCACGGTCACAACGAAGGTGATGACCCGAGCTACACGCAGCCGTTGATGTACAAAGCAATTGCTGAACGTCGCAGTGTTCGCAAGTTGTATGTGGAAACTCTTGTCACCCGTGGTGACATTGGTGTTGATGAGGCTGAGCAGGCGCTCACCGATTTCCAGTCAAAACTCCAGGTAGCGCTCGACGCCACCCGTTCAAAGGCGACCGAGCCGTTCAAGGCGCCACCTCCACCGAAACCAATTGGTGTCCTGCCTCCAATTCCAACCGGTGTTGAGCGACCGGTTCTTGATCGTGTGTTCACACGCTTGACGGAGTACCCGGAGGGGTTCACCCCTCACCCCAAACTGGTGAAGCAGTTCGAGACTCGGCAGAAGATGTTCGACGAGTCAGGCGAAATCGATTGGGCGACGGGAGAGGCGCTCGCCATTGGTTCACTTTTGCTCGACGGCCATTCGGTTCGTCTCGCAGGGGAGGACTCGCGACGCGGAACATTCAGTCAACGCCATGCATCGCTCGTTGATTACGAGACAGGTGAACAGTGGGTTCCGCTCGACACCTTGACCGATGATGCGACCAAGTTCTGGGTATACGACTCGCTGTTGAGCGAGTACGCAGCGCTCGGTTACGAGTATGGCTATGCGCAAGCCAACCCGTCGGCGCTCGTCATGTGGGAAGCACAGTTCGGCGATTTTATCAACGGTGCGCAGATCGTGATCGACCAGTATCTCGTTGCTGCTGAAGACAAAGACTTAACACGCCTATCGAGGTCAATGTCATTATTGTTAGGTTCAGCTTTTTCATCTTTTTACTCCTTTTGATATATCTCTTCAGTTCACCATCCAGTGCCAAGCTCTGCGTATTTCCTTCTTAAGCTTTGGTCTAGCATTGGTGCTCGCTAGGGCAAATTGATTGATATTTTCGGAGTTGTCTAAAATGACACTCATGGATTGCTTGAAAGATGAACCATCAGGATAAACTAGATCTCTTCCGCCAAAGCTTAAGTCAAAAACTTCCGAAGCAACGCGGGCACGGTCAATCGATCCACCTTTGATAAAGTTTTGAG
>JALRDI010000056.1 GCA_023257035.1 Ilumatobacteraceae bacterium
CATCTCTGTCCAATTCTGGGTGACCTGTACACCACCGTCGTAGCCGTCGAGCGACGGTAGACCAAACCAGACGTTCGAATTAGGTCGCAAACCTCTTACAAGTTCATCGTGAGGACCGGCATCAGGGGTAAGCGCCACGACATACCCCCCGTCGCTCGCCCTTGACATCAGTTCCTCTATCGCTGGCGACGGAGCGTCGCCAACAGCTGAGTCCATCGTGATCCGATTTGGGATCGCCGATACCGACAACACTGCGAGCTCAACCACGATCACGGTGCCCAGCACATTCCCGATATGTCTCGGGTTCACAACGATTGGCACCACCACGATGATGACAGCGGTCACGAACCAAAGCACGCCGGCCATTCGCGTCCCTGATGTCATTGGGCCGACAGCAATTGCAAGTGCTCCTACCCCGATGCCCAGCACAACCAGCCCTCGCACTCGCTGGGAGCGGAATCTCTTCGCAGCGTCAATGCCTACGCCAACGAACAGTGCGAGCACAATGCCAACAATTGCGAGCCACCTCACCGACACCCTCCCCAGGTCGAACCCAGGCAGAAGGCGATACGCCACTGTGAAAAGCGGAGTTCGAGGACCAAGCGACCACACAAGTCCAAGTGCCATCACCGCACTTAACGGCAAACTCCACCAGCGATGTGATGAATTAGCAAGTGATGCGACAACGCCAATCATCGCCACAATCACTGCGGCGACGCCAAACCATCCGATTGCCTCGAAAGATCCTGAAAATGCTGCTGGATCGCCGCCGGTAATCGTCCCGAACAAGGCCTGCGCAGCCTTGCGAACCTGCAGCACGTACATCCCGTTCCCGAGGTCGTCGAATGAGCGACCCTCGTCGAGAGATGCTGCTGATCGTGCATCGATGGTCGCAAGTAATTGAGGAAGCGCCATTGCGCCAGCAAGTGCTGCCGCAACCGTCAGCCGAGCGACACCCGTCCGATGGTGCAGCATGAGACCGAGTGTGAATGCCGCAGCCACTACCACCACCTCAAGAATGAGTTGAGGGTGACCGCTCAACAGCGTTGCGGTTGCGACGAGGGCAAGTGCTCCAACCGCCCTTCGGCCACGTTTGGCTGTCACACAGGCATGCAAGGCCACAAGTAACACCGGCAGCCACGAGATTGGTTGAATCTGCTCGAACTGCACCGTCTTGGTTTGGGTAGACCCAGCAAGAATGACGACGACTCCCGCAACTGCTCCACCGAGCGGCGACAACCCGACACGCTTCCCGAGCGCAACCATTCCCAGCCCAAGCAAGAGCATGTGTCCCACAACAATGAGCCCATGGCCATATGACGAGCCAAACAAGAGAGCGAGTAACCGCGGCGGATAGAGAACTCCAACTGCATGGTTTCCGAGGTGCGGAGCAGTGCCGAAGATGTACTCGTTCAAAAATGGGATCCGCCACTCTCGAATTGCCTGCATCGACACTTCGGTGTTCGGTCCGGAATACGTAGCCCCGTCGTAGCTGACCACATGGTTGCCTGGCCACCAGAACACCCTTGTGCTGAAAACCGCCGAAGCTGCGGCAGCGAGATACGCCAATCGCCAAGTCATCGAGAACGGGCGGCGCGAGGACACGTCACTAGTTTGGCGTCTCAGTCGCCTGAGACTTGGCTCCCGTCGTGCTGAGAGACGACAACGTTTGCGAATACAGAGGTGTAGCGTGCGAACTTGTCACCAATTCCTCGCTCAACTCACCGCCAGAGGCAACTATGAGCCACCCTCGTTTTCATCTCGCGATTCCTGTGCACGACCTCACCGCAGCCGCAGCGTTCTATGGAGGTGTGCTCGGCTGCCCCCAGGGAAGAAGTGCCGACTCTTGGATCGACTGGAATCTCTTTGGTCATCAGGTCGTAACTCACCTGCACGAGGGAGCAGGAGTTGATGTATCAAATCCGGTTGACGGACATGATGTTCCGGTACCGCACTTTGGCATCATTCTCGATCCAGCAACATTTCAATCGCTCGCCCAGACATTGCGAGCGGCATCATGCGAGTTCGTTATCGAGCCGTACGTTCGCTTCGAGGGCGAAGTGGGCGAGCAATGGACGATGTTCTTGTTCGACCCGTCGGGAAATGCCCTCGAGTTCAAGGCATTTGCTCACGACGACCAAGTGTTCGCTTCTTAGGCCGAACTTGCTCGGCCCGACGGACCCCTACTGGTTCAACGCGACGTCGAGGTACTGCTCGAGTTGACCATCGGCCAACTGGCCACTGTGCCTCCACTGAACAACTCCGTTTTCGTCGAGCATGACGAGGTATGGGTAGCCAGTCGTTCCAAACGCCTGGGCAGCTGTTGCGGCCTCATCGTCTGCCATGACGAGAAATGGCCAGCGTTCACGAAGCAGCCACTCCGAAGGCGGGTAGTTGGGACGGTCTGGCGAAGTTGCTGTTGCAACGCCGACGACGTTAAGACCTTGCGGCACTGCCAAACTCTCTGCCCACTCGACGAGGTCAGGCACCTCTGCCTGGCAATGAGGACACCAGTGCGCTAGGAACACGACGAGAGTTGGCGAGCCTGGTTCGACAACGATTGGCGACCCATCAAATGCCTGCCCTTCGAGCACAGGCGCGGTGAGACCTGCACCAGCGTCAGTTGCAGTATCGCCTTCGAACCCTGGCAAAGGGTTGCCGGTAATCGTGATCGGTCCGTTCTCTGAGAGCGCTACCGATGAGTCCGATCCGCCGCCAGTGGCGACGACAATGACGATTGCGACGACAGCGACGAGGACGACTGAGCCAAGGATGAACAGCAATTGACCGCGCCGGCTTGAAGACTCTGAATTCGATGCCATATGTCTTCAGGCTAGACGACCAGCCTTGTACCAACACCTTCAGGTGACGAATTGATTGGCGATCAGAAACCTGCCGGTTGATGAGGAATGTACGGTGCTGTCAGTCGCCCGATTTCATCGTCAGAGAGTTCAATTTCGAGGGCTGCCACCGCATCATCAAGGTGCGCGGACCGTGTCGCACCAACGATTGGCGCGGTCACTCCTGGGTGCGAGAGCACCCATGCGAGCGCGACTCGTGCCATTGACGTACCTCGGCTGGCTGCAATTTCAGCGACAGCCGCCACCAC
>JALRDI010000099.1 GCA_023257035.1 Ilumatobacteraceae bacterium
GTTCACGCCCTCAACCTGCAACGGAGCACACGATGACGTTCCAAACCATTCCCAGCCGTATTGACACGGCAAACGAACTCTTCGCAACAAATACCACCGCTTACCAAGAGCTGGTTGCGACCTTGCGTGAGCGCCAACAGATCGCGATCGACGGCGGCAATGGTCGACAAAAATCCATCGACCGCCACCATGCTCGTGGCAAGGTCATGGCTCGCGATCGCATTGATCTTGTCACCGATGACAACACGCCATTTCTTGAGTTCTCAACGCTCGCAGCATGGGGCCAGTACAACGATGAAGCCCCCGGTGCAGGCATTGTCACCGGCATCGGCGTAGTTCACGGCGTGCCGTGGGTGTTCATCGCAAACGATGCAACGATCAAGGGCGGATCGTTACTTCCGGTGTCGATCAAGAAGCACGTCCGTGCGCAAGACATCGCAGCCGAAAACGGCCTTGGAGTGATTTACCTCGTCGACTCCGGCGGAGCCTTCCTCCCACTGCAAGATGAAATCTTCCCCGACCGCGACCACTTCGGTGGCAGCTTCCACCGACAGGCCCGAATGTCTGCCCGGGGGCTTCCACAATTGTCGGTCGTATTGGGTGGATGCACCGCTGGCGGTGCGTACGTGCCCGCCCTCAGTGATGAGGTCATCATGGTGGAAGGGATCGGCCGAATCTTCTTAGGTGGGCCGCCAATTGTGAAGGCCGCACTCGGCGAGATCATTGACCCCGACGACCTTGGCGGCGCTGTCAAGCACACAAGAGTTTCGGGCGTGAGCGACAACATCGTGTCGACCGAGCATGAGGCGTATGCACGACTGCGTGAAATCTGTGCAACGACAAACCGCCGCAGAGTTGATCACGATGGTGGATGGCTTGAGCGCACCGAAGTTGAACCACCGGTGTATCCGGCAGACGACATCTACGGCATCATTAACGACGACAGCCGGATTCCGTTCGATGCGACTGAAATCATCGCCCGACTCGTCGATGGGTCACGGTTTGCGACCTTCAAACCTGAGTGGGGAACGTCGATCATCACCGGGTTTGCCCGAATTCACGGATACCTCGTCGGCATCATCGCCAACAACGGAATCATCTTCTCTGAGGCGGCCCTCAAAGCGACGCACTTCATTGAACTCTGCGAGCAGCGACGTATTCCATTGCTCTTCCTGCAGAACACCACCGGGTACATGGTCGGCGACGATGCAGAAGCAAGTGGTATCGCAAAACACGGCGCAAAAATGGTCGCCGCTGTTGCGAACGCAACCGTGCCGAAATACACCGTGCTCATTGGCGGCAGTTACGGTGCCGGCAACTACGGCATGTGCGGTCGCGGGTTTGACCCGCGCTTTTTGTTCGCCTGGCCAAACTCTCGAATCGCAACGATGGCGGCTGACACAGCCGAAACGGTGCTCGTTGATATTCGTCGCGCTGGGTTGAAAGCTGACGAAACCTCTGAAGAGCAGATTGCAGAAATCGCCCGAACGATCCGAGAGCAATACGAGACACAAAGTGATCCGTACTACGCAACAAGCCGACTTTGGGACGACGGTCTTATCGACCCAGTTCACACCAGAGACATCCTGGGTCTCTGTCTTTCACTCGCCGCTCGACAAGATGAACCCGCTGCAGGTCCGGGCATCGTCTACCGGATGTGAGGAAGAAACGATGAAGATCCTCATTGCAAACCGCGGAGAAATTGCACTCCGCATCGCTCGCACCGCTCAGCGACTCGGCCACGGGGTCATCGGAATTACGACCGATGTCGACAGTGCCTCTCAGCATGCTGTCGCCCTCAACGCCGTTGTCGTGCCGTCGTACTTAGATGGATCGGCCATCATTGCAGTTGCGAAAGAATCTGGTTGCGATGCGATTCACCCGGGATACGGATTTCTCTCAGAGAACGCAGACTTCGCACGCGATGTTGTTGCGGCCGGCCTCATCTGGATCGGTCCGAATGGCGAGGTCATCAACTCGATGGGTTCAAAAATTAACGCCCGGGCAATCGCAGAGTCAGCCGGAGTGCCGCTCATCCCCGGCTACGCCGCGTCGCAAGCAGATGACGATCTCCGAGCAGCTGCTGATGACATTGGATACCCAGTGCTCATCAAGGCATCGGCCGGTGGCGGCGGGCGAGGAATCCGAATCGTCGAATCATCCGATGCGTTCGCAACGGCACTCGATGAAGCCCGCACTGAGGCAGAACGCGCATTCGGTGACGGAAGTGTCATCGTTGAGCGCTACGTCCAGCAACCCCGCCATGTTGAAGTACAACTCATCGGCGACCGACACGGTCGGGTCGAACATCTCGGCACCCGCGAATGTTCGGTGCAACGTCGATATCAAAAGCTGTTCGAAGAGGCTCCAGCACCAAATCTCTCAGATGAAACACGCACTGGACTGCACGATGCTGCGGTTCGCCTCGGCTCGACAGTGGGGTACGACTCGGCGGGAACAGTCGAATTTGTCGTCGATGGAACCACCGGAGAATTCTTCGTCCTTGAGATGAATACCCGCTTGCAGGTTGAGCATCCAGTTACCGAGGCAATT